>DATFLA010000626.1:0-8344 GCA_035268305.1 Bacteroidales bacterium
GTTACAAGTTCTGAAACATCACTGCCAGTTCCTGCTGAGGTATTTATAAAAGGCCATGATAAAGATAGTTCGCAGGTATATTCAGATACACTGACAGGGAATTATGTAAGGTTCCTGGCACCGGGTTCCTGGGACCTCACATTCACGGCAGATGGTTACCGTGATACAACAATCAGCAACGTAATTGTATATGGCGGACAGAGGACCGATCTCAATGTTGCCATGGTTCCTGAACAGTTACCTTCCGATACTGCTGTTATAAGAAATCCGAAATTATATCCCGACCCTGCAAGTGAAGAGATAAAAATCCTGCTTCCTGAAACTTTCTCCGGGAATGTCAATATAAAAATTTATGATATTTCAGGACGGATAGTGAAAGATTTTAATGCAGAATATTCTCCTGGCATCCCGATAGTTACAGGTGTATGGTGGCTACCGGCAGGGACATATACCGTAGTAATTACGGGAAACAACATACGAGGAACCGTCAGAGGACGTTTTATAGTTATTAAATGATACGCAACATTTGGTTCTGTGATTAAAACCAGTATTTTTGCACCTTACCTGTTACAGGGAAACCTCCCGGGTAAGTTATCGCGAGGGAAATTACATCAAAACATGAATAACCGGAGTCTTTCTATTAAGAGAAGTTTATCAGTATTCTTACTGGTTTCTATTATGATAAAATTATCAGGACAGGGAGCATATCTGCCGCCTGACAAACCACGGCTTGTTATTGGAATTGTTGTCGAGGAGATGAAGTATGATCAGCTTGAAAAGTTCCGCGACAGGTTCGGAGAGGATGGTATAAAAAGGCTTATAAATGAAGGCACGTATTTTAAGAATTCTTCTTTTAAGTATATGCTTACTCAATCGGCGCCCGGTCATGCCACAATATCAACAGGCAGTGAGCCTTCTTCTCATGGTATTACGTCCGATAACTGGTATGTGCCTCTAAAAAATGAACTTATATATTGTACAAAGGATATAGATGTTAATCCTGTGGGCGGCAGTTTTGAATCGGGACTGCATTCACCTGTCAACCTTCAGGCATCGACATTTACCGATGAGCTTAAGATGGCTACAAACAACAAGGCAAAGGTATTCGGTGTAGGTATGAAGGAGAGCAGTGCTATTCTGACAGCCGGGCATGCCGCCGATGCTGCTTACTGGTTCGATAACTCTACCGGGACATGGATGTCAAGTACTTATTATCTTAAAACACTTCCTGTGTGGGTATCAGATTTCAATGCCATGAAGTATCCCGATGTATATCTTAACGGCACATGGAGCCTTCTGAGATCTGAAGATGCCTATGCAGACTGCCTGCCGGACTCAAATGTTTACGAATCGGGCTTTAACGGCAGGAATTATTTTCCCTATGATCTGAAAAAAATCAGGGCAAAAAGTAACAGCAGCTCAAAAAATGATTATTCCTTACTACGTGAGACACCTTTTGCCAATACTCTTACGACTGACTTTGCGATTAAGCTTATCAGGAACGAGCACCTGGGCCAGGATGACGTAACAGATTACATCTCAATATGCTATTCGGCAACAGATAACATAGGACGCAGGTTCGGCCCCTCATCTGTAGAAATGGGTGATGCTATCCTGCGACTCGACGACGATATTAAAACTCTTCTAAAGTATGTAAATGACAGTATAGGCAAGAAAAATGTTCTCATTTATTTCACATCATCCCATGGCATTTCTGAAGTGCCTACTGTCCTCGAAAAACGTCGTATTCCTGCCGGTTATTTTAAGCAATATCAGGCCCTGCAGTTACTAAGGACATATCTTAATGCAGTTTATGGGGAAGGTAACTGGGTAAAAGGATATTCTGACAGGCAGATTTTTCTTAACAGGACGCTCATTGAAGATGCACGGCTTTCTCTTGATGAAGTTCAGAAAAAGGTAGCCCGTTTTCTTGTTCAGTTTACAGGAGTAAAGGCGGCGTATCCATATTCGGCATTTGAAGCAAATGATTACAGCAACGGGAACCTGAAGCGTATCATAAACAATTTCAGTCCGCAGCGGTCAGGCGATGTTATCGTTGTACTTAATCCGGGTTGGGTTGAGGTGGAAGGAGATGATATTACGAATTCAAACTCACCATATGAATATGATTCGCATGTGCCACTGATATGGTATGGATGGTCGGTTAACCGGACAGTTGTTACACGCGATGTAAATATGACTGATATAGCAGCAACATTATCTTCCCTGTGTAAGATACCATATCCCAATGCCTGTTCCGGAAGCCCTTTGTATGAATTATCCAGGTGACAGCAGGGCAGCAATGAAAGTCTGATAACAGAATTTGCTTTTTATCCGATGGTTTTCATTTATGACATCCTGTCGCGGACCATGCATGCCGCTTTAAGCAGTTCCGGCTTTTCTTCGCATCCGTTTCCCAGAATCACAAGATCAGCTCCGGCCCGGAATATTTCTTCCACCTCTTTTTCATTCTTTATTCCACCGCCTACGGCAACAGGAATCGATATGTTTTCACGTACTGACCTGATAACACTAACTGGTACCGGTGATGAGGCACCGCTGCCAGCCTCCAGGTAGATCATTCTCATCCCAAGCATCTCACCCGCCAGTGCAGTAGCAACAACTATCTCGTGTTTGTCGCATGGAATGGCTTCTGTCTGGCTTATATATTCGACTGAGGTCTTGTTCCCGCAGCTGACAAGGATATAGCCAACAGATACAAGTTTTTCCTTTGAGTCTTTAAGATACGGTGCGGCAATAACATGGTTACCTATCAGCAGCTCAGGATTACGTCCGGATATAAGGCTGAGAAGAAGAACAGCATCAGCCTTGTGTGTAAGCTGGAGCAGGTTTCCGGGGAACAGGACCACGGGGATGGAAGTAAGGTTCTTAACTTTATCAATAAGGTTTTCCACACTATTGAAAGTAATGCTTCCACCGGCCATGATATAATCAGTCTTGCATTCACCGGCAATCCCGAGTATGTTTTCGAGGGATTCTGACGAGGCTTTGTCCGGATCGAGCAGCAGGGCAATGCTCTTGCTATGAGGAAAATTGTTGGTTTTCATAATTCTTTTTTGTCCATACGATTGCATAATTATCGTATCGTGAATAAAAAAGCTCAAAGGAATCGTCAATTTTATCGGTTTTTACATGGCCGGTTATCTCTCCTGATTCCTGCACTTTGAAGGGTTCTATAGTAATATTTTTCCGGAAGTTGATACCTTCCTTGTCGCATATCTTGTACAGGGCTTCTTTTGCACACCAGTGGATATAGAGATGGTATTTCCTGTCTTCCTTGTCTTTTGTTATTTTTTCCTTCCTGTTAATAAATTTAAATGCAATGGCTCCTATATTGCTGCTCATGTACTCAAGGTCTATACCCACTTTTTCGTCTGTGCTGAGAAGGATGGCAGTTAACTTATGTGAATGAGATATGCTTATAAATCTGGAGCCATCTTTTATAAAAGGTTTATTATTCTTGTTATATACTATTTTTGCATCCTTGCCCAGCAGTTCCGACAAAAGAGCCCGTACACTCAGGAACTCGAGTTTTCTCGAAGTGCTGCTGAAGCCTTTATATTTCTTTTTCTCATCATTATCTAGCACGACAAGCTCCATCAGGGTATCTATGTCTTCTTCGATTTTCCAGACTCCCAGTATAGAGAATTCGTTCAGGTAATGTTTAGTAATACAGCCCATTAGAGATGATAAGAGTTATTTTTTCCACTTCAGGGTTTCAATAAGATGAATAATATCCTGTCTGAAGAAGTTAATTACAGGTGCCAGTGAGTCGGAGTTTGGTTCCGCTGAGAAATAAAGTGATCCTCTCAGGTAATGACTTGTGCTGTCGGTTGCATAAAACTGGACAGCAGTGGCAGTGTTCCCCTTGAGGTCGTATAGTACTCCGTAAACATCATTCTTTTTATTATTGTATTCTTTTTCATTAATGGCATCAGCTTTTTCAATATGGTTCTTTACATTCATTTTGTAGGTCTGTTCCATCAGACCTGCAAAGTTATTTTTAACATCCTTATATGTAAAGTATATCTTAGCTTTATATTTCGGGAACTCAATATTGAACCATCCCGGTTCAGATCCCATTTCGGGTTGGAAGGAGAGGTGTCCATAGGAAGGATATTCAAATGAAAAAGGGAGGTTTTTCTTCCCAGCTTTCTCAGCATCGAACATCACATAGTGCCTCTCAGGGAGGTCTATCCTGAAATATCCCCTTGGTTTCGGTACAGCTACCTCTTTACAGGATGGCATCAATAACATAACTGCCAGTGTACAAATGATGCTAATTGTTCCGATCCTCACTCTCAGTTTTTTTAATTTCAACACGAACCTGTTTTATTCTCCTTCTGTCGGCAGCTTCTATCCTGAAGATGAACCTGTCATATTCTACAACTTGGTCTTTCGGAGGTATCTCACCTGTTAGCTCCAGGATAAGTCCGGCAAGGGTCTCCGATTCCCCTCGTACATCCTCGAAAACATTCTCATCTATTTCAAAGACTTTGCAAAAGTCATTTAGTTGTATTTTCCCTTCAAAGATATATGTTGTCTCATCCAGTTTTTTAAATAATGCCTGTACCTCATCGCTTTCGTCGGTAATCTCACCCACTATTTCTTCAAGGATATCCTCAAGTGTTATTATTCCCGAGCTGCCGCCATATTCATCGATTACGACAGCCATGTGTATCTTCTTGGTTTGAAATTCTTTGAGAAGGTCATTTATTTTTTTTGTCTCAGGTACAAAATATGGAGGTCTGAGGAGCGCCTGCCATTTAAAATTTGACGGGTTGGATGTGAAGGGTAGCACATCCTTGGCATAAAGGATACCCTTTACATTATCGAATGAGCCTGAATAAACTGGTATCCTCGAGAATCCTGAATCGATAATAACCGACACAATCCTGTTAAAATTCCACTTAATATCTATTGCTGTGACGTCAATCCTTGGGCACATAATTGCGCTGACATTGATGTTACCGAAATTAACGATTCCCTTTAATATTTTTTCGTCTTCGTCAAAATTCTCTGCTGTAAGTTCGAGGGCATCGGAAAGGTCATCCATGCTGATATTTGAACTGTGCGACCTGGCTCTTTTCTTTACAAATGAGGTTGACAGAATGAGTACCGATGTAACAGGCATGAACAGCCGTTCGAGAACAGTGAGCGGATAAGCCATAAAGAGGGCCATTGCCACATGATTCCTGGAAGCATATACCTTGGGCATTATCTCACCGAAAAACAGCAGCAGGAAAGTTATTATTACTGCGTTTATTATGAAGCCTATAACAGGTTCCTCGCTGAAGTCGAATAGGCTGGAGCTTAGAAAGGCGGAAAGCAGTACAACAGCTATGTTCATTGTGCTGTTTGCAACAAGTATGGTGCTCAGGAGTCGTTCGGGCCTGTTATACAGCCTTAATGCGTTTTTTGCCTTTTTGCTTTTTGTCGTTTTGAATCTTACAAGGTCTTCCGGCCTGAAAGAGAAGAAAGCTACTTCGGAACCCGACATAAGAGCAGATCCGAGAAGTAACACGGCCAGCACAATAAACCCTATAATTATCTTAAGATCAGGGGTTCTGACGGTAATACCTGATATGATTGCCAGTGATGATAGTGGATGATAAGGTTCCAATGAGGTTTAAATTAGTACAACAGCTAAAAGGGCAGATCATCTTCTCCCTGGTCGCTCCCCTGCCTGTTTCCCGGACTATAATCATCCTCGGCCGGATCATCACTTCCCGGTGATTTATAGGATGCCTGCTGATCATTCACTTCTGAACCTGGAGAATCTGCTTTTCCCTCACCTGACTGGGCATTGGTGTATCCTGCCGCTTGTTTCTTATCAAGAGGTAACAATGTGTCAGCCAGTATTTCGGTAATATACTTGTTAACTCCGTCTTTATCGACATATGACCTGGTCTTGATTCTTCCTATGATATAGACCTGTGATCCTTTTTTGACAGTTTTTTCAGCCACCTCTGCCAAAGCACGCCACAAAACTATGTTATGCCATTCCGTAGAAGTTATTGTCTCGCCCTGCTGATTGGTATATGTTTCACTTGTAGCCAGGGGGAAGGAGGCTTTTGCAACACCCTTGTCAAAATACCTTACCACAGGATCTTTTCCCACATTA
This sequence comes from Bacteroidales bacterium, assembly GCA_035268305.1. Taxonomy (GTDB): domain Bacteria; phylum Bacteroidota; class Bacteroidia; order Bacteroidales; family VadinHA17; genus LD21. The sequence goes on from DATFLA010000626.1 coordinate 6,146, forward strand.
CCTACTAATATAACCTTATTGATTGACATATAGTTAAGAGTTTACTATTTGAACAAATACAGGTCTGTAAAGTTATAAAAAAAACAACTTCATACAACCGTGCATTTTATTAATTGAATAATATACAAAATATCAATATTTTATGAAAAAATATAGTTTGCAGCTTAATGAATTGCATTTATTACACCTTAATTATACCAAATCTTCTATTGTATTGTATTTAAGGCACTAATAAAAGTATAAAAAAAAAATTATTCTGTAAGTGTTTCTATTTAAACAAATAATATTTCTATATTTGCACAGTTGAAAAAAACGCACACGCAAAATAATTTGTTGAATTTTAAACTTCACGAAAAATGACTAAAGCAGACATTGTTAATGAAATTGCCAAGAACACTGGTATTGAAAAAGTAACAGTACAAAAAACTGTTGAAGCCTTGATGGAAACTGTTAAGGATTCCATGGTGAAAGGTAATAACGTTTACCTCAGGGGTTTTGGAAGCTTCATTGTTAAGAAAAGAGCAAAGAAAACAGCTAGGAACATTTCAAAAAATACTACTATAATTATTCCTGCCCATAATATACCGGCTTTCAAACCAGCTAAAACTTTCATAACCAAAGTTAAATCAAACGTTAAGAAATAATCTCCTATGCCAAGCGGAAAAAAGAGAAAAAGACATAAGATGGCCACACACAAACGCAAGAAGCGTTTGCGTAAGAACAGACATAAGAAGAAGTGACGATCCATTAGTGGTCATTAGATTATTATATTAAGCCTAAAGGTCTGATGATCTTTAGGTTTATTATATCAGTATGTCGGTATACTGTGACATAATTACTCAGATTAATATACTGAAGTGGTAAACAAGGATTTAATCATTGATGTTGGTGATTCCGAAGTTTCTTTAGCCTTGTTGGAAGACAAGCAGTTAATTGAATTAAACAAGGAAAAGCGCAATGTTAAGTTTTCTGTAGGGGATATTTACCTGGGGAAGGTAAAGAAGATTATGCCCGGACTTAATGCTGCATTTATAAATGTAGGTTATGAGCGTGATGCGTTCCTTCATTACCTCGATCTGGGAGCTCAGTTCCGGACTCAGCAAAAATATTATACAGTGGCCCTGCAGAAACAGGGTCGCGTTCCTCCTGTCCACAGGTTCAAGCCTGAGCAGGATATAGATAAGGATGGGAAAATAACAGATGTTCTTACAACAGGCCAGACTGTTATTGTGCAAATTACAAAGGAACCTATTTCTACAAAGGGTCCCAGACTGGCTTCGGAGATATCACTTGCCGGACGCAATCTTGTTTTGATGCCTTATTCCGACAAGGTTTCAGTTTCTTCCAAGATAGAGAGCTCAGAAGAGAAAACGAGACTTAAGGCCCTGGTTCAGAGCATAAAACCGAGAAATTACGGTGTTATAGTACGAACAGCGGCAGAAGGCAAAAAGGTAGCCGTCCTCGATGCAGAACTCCGGGAGCTGATCCATAAGTGGGAATCTGCATTCAACACCATAAAAAAAGACATAAAATCTCCCAGGTTGTTTATCGGTGAAATGAACCGGACAGCAACAATACTGCGCGATATGCTGAATGTGACATTCAACAGCATTCATATTAACGACTTTTCACTGGCAGATGAAATAAGGAAATATATAAGGGAGATAGCCCCGGAAAAGGAAAAGATAGTCAAGGTATATAAGAATACCCTGCCTATTTTTGATCATTTCGGAGTAAATAAGCAGATAAAGGCTCTTTTTGGTAAAACAGTCTCTTTCAGGCATGGAGCTTACCTTATTATAGAACATACTGAAGCACTTCATGTTATTGATGTAAACAGCGGCAACAGGTCGAGATCGGGAAACAACCAGGAATCGAATGCACTGGAAGTTAACATGGAGGCAGCCGGTGAGATTGCACGACAGCTCAGGTTAAGAGATATGGGAGGCATTATCGTTGTCGACTTTATTGATATGCAGTCATCGGAAAATAAGCAGCAGTTGTATGACAGGATGAAGGAGGTGATGGCTAATGACAGGACAAAGCACAATATCCTGCCACTCTCAAAATTCGGGCTAATGCAGATAACACGGCAGAGAGTCAGACCCGAAATGCATATCGTAACCGATGAGCAGTGTCCTTCATGCCAGGGTACCGGTATTACAAGACCAACAATCCTGTTTACCGATGAACTTGAAA
>DATFLA010000627.1:0-4245 GCA_035268305.1 Bacteroidales bacterium
CACTCAGTGAAAGAAATCGTGACGATTCTTCCATGATCTTTCTGATCGTTTTAAGATCTTCAAAATATCCCTGCTTGCTTTCCATTGTTACAATTAAAAAAGTACTTTGAAATACAAAGCAAAGATATTTAATATTAAAATCAAAATAACAGTTATTGAAATTTAAGGATTAAGGACTAATACTGTTACGGGCAGACGATATTAACATGGTTGGAGTCCCAGCAATACCAGTTTGAATCGCCAAGATAATCGAGGCTTTTCACCCTTCCTTCACCGTTGGTGGTGTTCCATTCCACATCTACGTCGGAGAATTTAACGCCGTTATAATAGTGAATGCTGTAATATGCATCCAGTGTGGAGTTTGTGAGCCCGTATTCAATATAACTGCTCTGGAAAGAATCTGAAGACTTTATGAAAGTGTACTTGATTGTGCCTACTGAATCTCCTGATTTGGTCCAATTGATCTGAAGCATAGGAACCGGATTGGCATTACTCTGGTATAATGTCCACTGACCGCCTGAACCGTCGAGTTGGGAAGTTCCTTCGAACCAGAGAAAATCCGTATAGTTACCTGTTTTTGTAATATACATTTTCCATGCAACATCGCCCGTTTCTATTTTGCCTGTAAGGCGTGCCTGGTAGGTTACACTTCCAAGTGTGACATCATAGCCCCATTGCCAAGTATTGTCTGAGATATATACAGGCTGCTGGTTGACTGCTACTCCGAATGATGTAACAGGTACAGCCAGGGTTGTACCAATTATAATTCGCCAGATTCCGGCAACAGTAGCCGCAAAATTCCAGTTGCTGTTTTCAGTTCCCTTCAGGGAGGGTAAAATCTCAAGCGATTTTTTAACCCCGGTAAAATTGCTGAAATCGATTGTCATCGATTCTGCAGGCGGCAGGTCAGGAGCTACCCCGATATCCTTTTTTTTCTTACAACCGGAAAAGAAGAGGGGTATAAGTATTAGCAACATTGCTATGGAAACGACTTTTTTCATTTGGTATCAGTTATTTTTAGAATTAAACGATATAATATCACAGAAATTATATCCTTCGTTATATTACAAAGATAATAAGTCAGTTGTGAAAGAAGGTAAAAATGAAAGTTAAATTATTGCAATATCGCTGCCATTGTTCAGAATGTCTTACACCGTCTTATGCGGTTTAACAGATTATTTATCAGAGCCGGGATGTCTGTCAGGCCTGGCTCATAAGCCTGTCTGAAATGAGCAAAAGCAGAATAAGAAGATAATAGACGTCCAGGAGCCTTGAATATTTCCCTGTGGTATCAGCATCCACAATGTTCCTGATAAGACCTGTAAACTGCCATATAAGAAGAACAGAGATCATTATTAATGCAGCATTGAGGTATTGTGAACTGATTATTTCAAAATAACAAAGGGATAATGCTGCAAGCGCAGAAAATATAACGAAGCCAAAAATCAGGATATTGACTTTTTTTCGTGGCAGAAGGCCGGTTAATGTCGGAATGCCCGCATTCCTGTACTCCTTGTCATATTTCAGCATAAGCAGCCAGAAATGAGGTATCTGTCCAATGAAAAACAGTACTGAAAGAGATAAGGCTGTTTTGTCCAGGACATTACCTCCGGCAGCCACCCAGCCTATAAGCGGGGGAATAGCACCTGTCAGTGCACCCGGAATTACGGCAAAGGCGGTTACTTTCTTCAGGCCGGTATAAACACCGTTATACCAACCGACAGCAAAAAGAGCCAGTACAGCAGCACTGAAATTACCTGCAAAGTAGAGAAGCATCATGCCGGATAAAAAGCAAAGGGCAAAAAATATCATTGCCCCGGCTGATGTGATCTGTTTTGCCGGCAGGGGTCTGTTCCTGGTGCGGTTCATTCTTATATCGATATCGGTTTCCTGCAGTTGGTTAAGTACAGATGCCGATACGGCAACAAGAAAAACACCAAGAGAGACAAGCAGGATCCCGAAGTCAATAACCGGTTTGAAGAGGAAATAACCGGTAAAGCCGGTCAGGCTGACGGGCAGCATTATTCTCAGCTTACTCAAACGGAGATAATACCTGATATGATTATGCAATTTTTCTCCTGTCATCAGGGGCTTAAAGATATTCAATAATATCTGTGATACTCACAATTATTACAACCTTTAATAAGGGAGTTACAAAATGAGGAAATAATATGAAACAGCTTTCTGCCGTGCCTGCCTGAGAATAATTAACTGTTAGCCTTCTCCTCCTTATCCGAATACATTCCGGCTATCATCAGTGAACCTCCCATCAGCGAAACATCTTTCAGCAGGGCAATAATAGAGACAGTCTTATCTGCATCAGTGAACAGGTGAGGAATGTGTATTGTTACTATGAACAGAAAAAGAAGAATAGCAAGAAGAATAGTCGACAGGCGTATCAATTTTCCCGATATTATACTTATACAGGCTGCAATGAGCATTATTCCTGTCAGGATTATTGTATAGGCACCCAGTGGGATAAATGATGTAAGCATTCCCACATAATAATCAGTCATAAGAAAGTGATTGATCCCGAACAAACCAAAAGGAAGGGCGAATAGGATTCTGCCGATAGTTGTCATGTTTTTCATAAGTCAATGCTGTTTTTAGGAATGGAACGCTATTATATTGTTCGACTTCATATATAAGCTTCTGTTGGTTCGGGTATCCGGTTAACAGGATATCTGAAAATTCTCTTCTATAAATATATAAAAAAATCAGATATGATCAGGATATGTTATAAATCACTCGGCCGGATATTTTGTAACTCATTAATGAACAAAGAGTAACAATATGTGTTTTCCAATAATATAAAACAATAAACCATGAAGAGAAGAAATTTTATTAAATCAGTAGGAGTAGCAGCAGCTGCTGCTTATGTAGGACCTGAAGTTTTTGCCGGTAGCGGCAGCGCCGGCACCACAGGTAATGTTGTACCGGGTGTTCCTGAGTTTCCGGCTCTTCCATATGCTTATGATGCTCTTGAGCCTTATATAGATGCCAGGACAATGGAGATCCATTACGATAAACACTTCAGGGGTTATTACAACAAATTTGTAGCAGCCGTAAAGGGCACACCTCTTGAAAAAATGTCACTTAATGATATTTTTTCCGGTGTATCTTCACACGGCGGTGCAGTCAGAAACAATGCCGGGGGCTTTTATAATCACAGCCTGTTCTGGACGAACCTTGGAAAGGGATCAAAAGGACCGGACAGCGAATTGTCTTCAGCGCTTACAAAAGCCTTCGGGTCATTTGATAAGTTTAAAGAGGCTTTCGATAATGCCGCAAAGACGCGTTTTGGCAGTGGCTGGGCATGGCTGTACCTCAAACCGGACAAGTCTCTTGCTATAGGAAGCACGCCTAACCAGGACAATACCTTAATGGATGTATCGGAGATTAAAGGAACACCTCTTCTTGCACTTGATGTGTGGGAACATGCGTATTACCTGAAATATCAGAACAGGAGGCCCGAATATATCGATGCATTCTGGCATGTTGTCAACTGGGATGAAGTTAATAAGCGTTATTCCGGGGCAATGGGGTGATATACTTCCTGAAGGGAATCAGGTATAGAGGAATCTTTTAATCTTCAGAGTGGCAGTCTTCTGGAAGGGAACAGGCTGCAGAATAACGCTATGTATCTGGCTGAACTTGTTTACATTGGCATTTACGTAAATGTGCAGTTCACGGACGATTTCCTCTATCCTTGTTTCAAGTTGCCTTGCAACATCTTCTTTGAAGTTCTGGTATTTCTTTTCCAGTTCTTCCATATTGAAATGCACCAGGGCAACAAGTTTTCCCTTTTTCTGTACTACGAGTGATTCTACCACATAGCGGAAATTATTTATAACAGATTCTATTTCCTCCGGGTAAATATTTTCGCCACTGGCTCCGACAATCATGTTCTTAAGACGGCCTTTGATAAAAAGGTTATTGGAACTATCGAGGACGCCAAGGTCACCTGTCCTGAACCACCCGTCAGGTGACAACACTTCTGAGGTTAGATCAGGTTCTTTGAAATAGCCTTTCATAACATTTGTGCCCCTGACCCATATCTCCCCTTCACCTGTGATCTTATCCGGATCATTGATCTTTAGTTCAATACCTTCAATAGCCGGTCCGGTTGATTCAAATACCGACTTCTGAGGACATGATCCTGCCAGAAGAGGAGCTGTTTCAGTAAGTCCGTAACCAATTGCATAAGGGAAACGGGCTTCAATAAGAAAACGTTCAACAGCACGG
>DATFLA010000628.1:0-4935 GCA_035268305.1 Bacteroidales bacterium
ATATTCAGATCTGAAGACAACAAGCTTATTGCCAGGGGAAAAGTCACCGGCGTGGCATCAAGAAACGGCCGCCCTGTACATCCGCCAACCGAGATACTGGAAAAACTTAACCTTGTGTATTGATTTGACAACCTAAGCTAACATTAACATCTATGGGAATAAAGAAAATAACCCGCAGGCAATTCGTTACAAAAGTATCGGCAGGAACGGGAGGACTGATTTTAACAAATAAATTACTCTCAATGACACCAGGAGCATCGGTGTCTCCATTGGATCCTTACCTGCTTGTCAATCTGGGAAAATCGGGACTTAAAGTGCCGCTCCTGGGAATGGGTACCGGATACAGCGGATATAACCGTTCTTCAAACATAACCAGGGCCGGCAATGCAAGGGATCTTATAAGACAGGCATATGACAAAGGAATACGCTTCTTCGACTGCGCCGACAGTTACGGCACACACCCTTATGTTGCTGAAGCATTGAAAGATGTCCCTAGGGAAAGCTATATTCTGGGTACAAAAATATGGGTCGGCCAGGGTGGACTGCCTGAACCCGAACGTCCGGATGCAAACTTAGTTATCGACCGTTTCCTGAAGGAACTTAACACCGATTATATAGATCTTGTACAGATACATTGCATGACCGACGGGAAATGGACCGATAAGCAAAAAAGGCAGATGGATCTTCTTGAAAACCTTAAATCGAAAAATATAATAAAAGCACACGGAGCATCTGTTCATTCACTTGAAGCCATGGAAGCTTGTGCTGAAAGTGACTGGGTAGATGTCGTTCATGTCAGAATTAACCCATATGGTGAAGCAATGGACAGTAGCGATCCTGCTGAAGTAATACCGGTAATTGAGAAACTTCACGGATCAGGAAAAGGAGTAATCGGTATGAAGCTTGTTGGAAACGGTAAATTTAAAAATGACCCGGAGAAAATAGAAACTTCACTTAAATATGTACTTGGTCTTGGAACAGTTGATATGATACTGGTTGGCTTTGAATTACCCGAACAAATAGATAATTATCTAGGACGAATCAAAGCCGTTGCCAGTGACAGGAAGATCTCCTGAGAATCATTTTATTGTCAGTCAAAAATGAAAAAACGGTTAATAGTTGTCTTGTCGACTCTTGTAATTGTTACTACCTCAGTTTCAGGCCAGGAAGCTCTTAATGAAATTATTGAACCCGGGGCTGTTCTTCAGAAGTTAGCAGGAGGTTTTTCATTTACAGAAGGCCCCTCATCTGATATGAACGGTAATGTTTTCTTTACCGATCAACCCAATAACAGGATACTGGAGTGGAGCACAGACGGGCAACTCACAAACTTCATGCAGCCATGCGGCCGCTCGAATGGTCTTGCTTTTGACAGCAAGGGTAACATATGGGCATGTGCCGATGAGAAAAATGAATTAATTCTAATTAGCCCGGATAAAAACATAACTCATATTCCTTCAAGATTTTCGGGTAAATTACTAAACGGTCCGAATGATGTATGGCCCGATTGCAGAGGAGGAGTATATTTCACTGATCCTTTTTATAAAAGAACCTGGTGGGACCATACTGATCAGCCGCAGGATATACAGGCTGTCTATTACCTGAAACCTGATCATAAAACTATTGTTAGGGTAATATCTGATATGCTTCAGCCGAATGGTATTGTCGGAACTCCCGGCTGTAACAGGCTTTATGTGGCAGATATCGGAGATAATATAACATGGTCATACAAGATAAACAAAGACGGCACCCTTGGAGATAAAAGACTATTTTGTAAAATGGGTTCCGACGGAATGACAATCGATAGCGAAGGTAATGTATACCTGACAGGGAAAGGAGTCACTGTCTTTGATAAAAATGGCAGGGAAAGAGGCAATATTCCGGTACCAGAGGATTGGACAGCCAATGTATGCTTTGGTGGAAAAGACATGAAAAGTCTATTCATTACAGCAAGCAAAGGCCTGTATATGATCAGACTCAGGGTTAAGGGTTACTCACAATGATGTAAGCAGAATATGCTTCCCGGAAAATCAAAGATTTTTGTAACAAAAATCATTTTTAAGAATAGCTCTAATATAATTTTTATATTATTGCAACAGATTTACCTGAATCAAGACAAAACAGGTTGGTAAAAAAGATTGATTAATCTCAGGTTCTGCCAGGACTTAGATCCGTTCGGGCAGAAATGCAGAGTATTATCCGTTAACAACTAAATCTGGCCACGGAATGTTCTGCAACTGAGAGATTTTATCTTTTGAGACAACCTCAAAATATACTTTTATTATGAAAGGAACCAGAAGAGCTGACATTAAACCTGGTATTGATGTTATGGTTGAATTGGCTGAACATAAGCATACGGGTCGTCTCACAAAAGGAATAGTTAAGGAAATTATCACTTCATCCCCTAACCATCCTCACGGTATTAAAGTAATACTGGAAAGTGGCATGATAGGACGGATTAAAGAGATAATCTGATTCCCTTATTCTTCATTCAATCAAAAATTTATCTAAATTTGGGCTCATGAATTGCATGATTCCGCCCATTGTGCTTGTATATACTCTAAACAATATATGATGAGATACGAGGATTTCATTGTTCCTTCAGTTGGTAAGGGGTGTGTTGACTCGCCGCTGAAATACAGCAGCCGGGTTGATAGTCCTATTTTTAAGTTTGTGGATGAAGGAGAAAGAATTTTATATGACGTTTCGCTCGAACATTTCCTGAAACACAGAGATTCAGGTAAGATGCCGGTTGCTTTTGAGAAGGCAGGTCCGAGGGAAAGAATTTATTTTGAACCGGCAAAGACCAAAGTTGCAATAGTTACCTGCGGGGGACTGTGCCCTGGTCTGAATAACGTTATAAGAAGTCTTGTCAATGAGCTTACCTACAGGTATGGCATAACCCGGATTGCAGGAATACAATATGGCTTTGAAGGACTTGTCCCGAAATATAATCATCCCGTTATCGACCTTACAACCAAAATGGTTGACAGTATTCATCTTACCGGAGGTACAATTCTGGGGTCATCGAGGGGTAATCAGGATGTGGGAGAAATGGTTGATACCCTTGAGAGGATGGATGTAAATGTACTCTTCTGCATCGGAGGTGACGGCACAATGAGGGGCGCTCATGCCATAAGGCAGGAGATCGGGAAAAGAAAACTCAAAATCAGCGTGGGAGGTATTCCCAAAACAATTGATAATGATCTTGATCTTATACAGAAATCGTTTGGCTTTGAAACTGCATTCTCTATTGCCAATGATATTATCAGGTACGCACATAATGAGGCGAAGGGAGCCTATAACGGCATAGCCCTTGTAAAGGTAATGGGAAGAGATTCAGGATTTATTGCTGCCAATGCTGCCCTGTCAATCCAGGAAGTAAATTTTGTCCTGATACCGGAAATAACATTCGACCTCTATGGTGACCACGGATTCCTGGAAGTACTGAAAAAGAGACTTGAAAACAGGCATCACGCTGTTATTGTTGTTGCGGAGGGTGCCGGACAGGAATTTTTTGAAGGAGCCTGTATCGAGAAAGATGCTTCCGGAAACATCAAGCATAAAGATATCGGGATATTTCTCAGGGACATAATAAGAGAAGAATATAAGAAACAGGGCTTTCCCCATTCGATAAAATATATTGACCCCAGCTATATTATCAGGAGTTCCCCGGCTAATGCCAACGACAGCAAGTTCTGTACCCTGCTTGCACAGAATGCCGTTCATGCCGCTCTATCGGGAAAGACTGATTTTGTTGTGGGCTTCTGGAATAACCAATTTACTCTCATGCCAATTCCTGTTGTTGTTGCCAAAAGGAATAAGATTGATATAAGAAGTGAGTTATGGTGGAATGTCCTTGAAGCAACAGGGCAGCCTGTAAGTATGAAGAATTTCTGATATGATTAAAAATATTGTATTTGACCTGGGAAATGTTCTGATAAGTTTCAGGCCCGCAGAATATTTTGATAAAAAACAGTATCCGGGGGAATTAAAATCTCAAATACTTAATGATGTTTTCGCCAGCGCGGAATGGCGCCTGCTCGACAATGGAGATATAACTCTCCGGGAGGCCATAGATGCTATAGCGCTTAAGTCATCTCTCAAAAGGGGGGAAATAGCCCGTATTTTTGATCTGAGGACCGATTTAATATTTCCCCTTGCCGGTAATGTTAAAATGCTCCCAGAATTCAAAAAAAGGGGATTCAGGCTATATTACCTGTCCAACTTCCCTCTTGATATTTTTGATGAGGTAAGAGACAGTTATTCTTTTTTCAGCTATTTTGACGGCGGTCTCATTTCAGCTGAAGCCAGGTCGTCAAAACCCGACCCGGGGATATACAGGATATTTTTTGAACGCCATTCCCTTCTTCCGGAAGAATGTCTTTTCATTGACGACATAAAGGCAAATGTCAGGGCTGCGGAAGCTTTCGGTACGAAAGGGATAGTTGCAGACGGGAGCGACAGTATTTCCGGAATGGTGAAGATGGCATTAATGAGATATGGAGCAGAGGCGGGGAACGTTGACCGGTGAGCGGAGAGCGGAGAAGCCCAACGGTATTTAACAATTGCTATTGGGCTGGCGGCCCCTCGGTCCACTGAAGCAATATTGTAAGGTTATAATATTAACTGCCCCTCTGTCAGCGGAGTTGACATCCCCCCTAAAGGGGAGCTAATGCAGTTAAATATTTAACAGTATTAGTCCCCCTTCAGGGGGAACGCCCGAAGGGCAAGGGGGCTACCAGAACCAGCAGTATCTAACATACTTCCACTCCTTCAGGGGGAACGCCCGAAGGGCAAGGGGGCTACCAGAACCAGCAGTATCTAACATACTTCCACTCTTTCAGGGGGAACGCCCGAAGGGCAAGGGGGCTACCAGAACCAGCAGTATCTAACATACTTCCACTCCTTCAGGGGGAACGCCCGAAGGGCAAG
>DATFLA010000629.1:0-3812 GCA_035268305.1 Bacteroidales bacterium
TTGTTACGCCGAAACATCTTGTTAAGGAAGACGGTACAATGGCAAAAGTGGATGAAAAGTTATTATTCAAGGTAATTGAATTTAATAAGTCAGCCAAGAAGATCATTGTTTCACACAGCAGAGTATTTGAGGATGAGAGGAAAGCAACCGAGACATCATCTGAAACAACCGAAGCTGCTCCGAAAAAAGGATCCAGGAAACAGAAACCTGCTGCTGAGAAGACAACACTCGGCGATATTTCTGATCTTGCTGCTTTGAAAGAAGAAATGGAAGAAAAAGAGAATAAAGCTTCCAAGAAATAGAAAAATATGTTAAATTTAGGCTATCAAAAAATATTGTTATGGATTTTAATATTGAGAGCCGGAATAACAGCACTGTAATCCAGATACAGTCGGAAAAACTAGATACTCATATAGCTCCTGCATTAAAATCAGAGCTTGTGCTTGTATCCGGTAAAGGAGAGAAAAATATTATTCTTGACCTTGGAAAGTGTCAGTACTGCGATTCATCTGGATTAAGTGCAATATTAGTAGCCAACAGGCTGTGCAAAAACGCGGGAGGTACCTTCGTACTGTGCGGGCTGAATGAGGCAGTTGAACGTCTTATTACAATTTCTCAGCTCGATACGGTGCTTACAATCACCCTGTCGGTAGATGATGCTGAAAAGATGATATCTTAAATAAGACCGCTTTGCAGAGTGCGATGACACTGACCATATTAGGTAGCAGTTCTGCATTGCCGACATCAGAAAGATATCCCAGCGCTCATGTGCTCAAAGCACATGAGCGCTTATTTTTAATAGACTGCGGTGAAGGTACCCAGATGCAGTTCAGAAGAAACAGGATCAGGTTCGGGAGACTGAATCATATCTTTATAAGCCACCTGCATGGCGACCATGTTTTTGGATTATACGGACTGTTGTCAACATTCAGTCTGATGGGCAGGAAGTCAGGACTCCATCTCTATGCTCCCGAAAATTATATGTCCATTTTGACTTCTCATCTAAGTGATTTTGATATAAAACTAGGCTTTGACATTGATTTTGTACCCCTGTCCGGTGATGATCCTGTTGAGATACTGAACGATAAATATATCACAGTATTCTCCTTCCCACTGAAACACAGGATACCGGCTTTCGGTTTCCTGTTCAGGGAGAAAGAGGCTCCAAGAAACATTATAAAAGAGAAAATCAAAGAATACAATATCCCTGTCGTCAGGATCCCTTCCATCAAGAACGGAGAGGATTTTGTATTACCCACAGGAAGAGTTATCAGTAACAGCGAACTGACAACAGATCCTCCGGAGCCATTGTCATATGCTTATTGCAGCGATACCAGGTACTTCAGCAGGCTCTCTTCCTTTGTTAAAGGCGTCACGGTGCTTTACCATGAAGCCACCTTTGATAAAGACAAGCAGGACCTGGCAGAGAAAACAGGTCATTCCACAACAGTAGATGCGGCAAGAACAGCACTAAGTGCCGGGGCAGGCAGCCTTATTATAGGACACTTCTCCGCAAGATACAGGGATGTTTCACCCCTGGTGGAGGAGACGCGGGAAGTATTCCCCAGGTCCTTTGCTGCAGTGGATGGTAAAAGCTATGATATACATGACTATGCTGAACCTAAGTAAAGAATACTTATCTTTGTCACTATTTTAATAAAAAGAGTCTTGCAGGAAAAAATTCTAATTCTCGATTTCGGATCACAATACACCCAGCTCATAGCCAGAAGGGTAAGGGAGATTAATGTATATTGTGAAATTTACCCGTTTAACCATTTCCCTGAACCTGATGAGAGTGTGAAGGGGGTCATATTATCAGGTAGCCCGTCATCTGTCAGGGACAAAAATGCCCCGGTGCCTGATCTGAAAAGTATCAAAGGCAGCCTGCCCCTGCTTGGTGTTTGCTATGGAGCACAACACCTTGTCCATAAATACGGGGGAGAAGTCTCACCATCCAAAAACCGCGAATATGGAAGGGCCAGTCTGATAACACTCGATGAAAAAGATCCGTTATTCAGGAATGTTACCCCCGGAACCCAGGTATGGATGTCACACGCCGATACAATCATAAGTCTTCCGGAAGGATACGAGATAACAGGTTCAACAACAGATGTAAAAGCAGGAGCTTTTCATATAAGCGGAGAAGATACATGGGGAATACAATTCCATCCTGAAGTTTACCATACAGTGGAAGGGACACAAATGTTAAGGAATTTTGTGGTTGGTATATGCAGGTGTAAGCAGGACTGGACGCCCGATTCATTTGCTGAATCTGCAATATTAAATTTAAAAAAACAGCTTGGAAATGATAATGTAATACTAGGTCTTTCGGGTGGTGTTGACTCAACTGTTGCTGCCTCTCTTCTTAACAGGGCTATTGGTAAGAACCTGACATGCATCTTTGTTGATAACGGTCTTCTGAGGAAGAACGAATTCAACCAGGTACTGGATTCCTACCTTGGTATGGGATTAAATGTAAAAGGAGTGGATGCCTCCGACAGGTTTCTGGATCAGTTGGAAGGTGTAAGCGACCCTGAGACAAAAAGAAAGATAATAGGTCGCGTGTTTATAGAAGTCTTCGATGAGGAAGCCAGGAAGGTTAAGGATGTCAAATGGCTTGCGCAGGGCACTATCTATCCTGATGTTATAGAATCAGTTTCAGTTAACGGTCCTTCCGCGACAATCAAATCGCATCATAATGTTGGCGGATTGCCTGAAAAGATGCATTTAAAGGTTGTTGAGCCTCTTCGTCTGCTGTTTAAGGATGAGGTCAGGAAAGTAGGAAAAGCACTTGAGATACCTGAAAATATACTGGGAAGACATCCTTTCCCGGGGCCGGGACTTGCAATAAGGCTGCTTGGCAAAATTTCAAGGGAAAAACTGGATATACTCAAAGAAGCTGACAACATATTTATCGAAGGACTTAAGAAACATGGATTATATGACAGGGTGTGGCAGGCCGGTGTTATAATGTTGCCTGTACAATCTGTCGGTGTGATGGGCGATGAACGTACGTACGAAAATGCAGTGGTCCTTAGAGCTGTTGGGTCAACAGATGGAATGACAGCCGACTGGTCGCACCTTCCTTACGAATTCCTGGGACTGGTTTCGAATGAGATTATTAACAGAGTAAAAGGAATAAACAGGGTAGTCTACGATATTAGTTCCAAGCCTCCTTCAACAATTGAATGGGAGTGATATCCGCGGTGAACAAGTAACTTGCTTCCCCGGTATTCAGAACAATAATGTATGCCATTTGTTTAGCAATAAGCATAATTACGAAAAACAGAATATAAAATCAGCTGATCGCCGGAAAGGAATGGTGATATAAAACTACTAGTATAAATAATATGAATATTATGAAAAGAAAAATTGCTTATGTGGCGGGCCTCGTAATAACCTTATCTCTCTTTACTATCAGGGCTTCTTCACAGATGCTAAACGAGAGTGCTTTTAAAGTCGACAGGACCTTCAGTCTGATAGATGCTTTCTATGTTGATTCGGTAAACGACGCAATGCTGGCGGAAAAAGCTATTATTGAGATGCTTAGAAATCTGGATCCTCATTCAACATATATATCAGCAAAGGATGTCAAGGAAATGAATGAGCCGCTTAATGGCAATTTTGAAGGTATAGGTATACAGTTTAATCTCCTGCGCGACACCATCATAGTAATAGAACCTATTGCTCATGGTCCTGCCGAGAAGGTGGGTATTAAGGCCGGTGACAGGATTGTCAGGATAGACACCGAAAACGTAGCCGGGAAGGGCATTTCCACAAGTGGAGTAAGAAGCAGGCTGATGGGAAAGAAA
>DATFLA010000630.1:0-7795 GCA_035268305.1 Bacteroidales bacterium
CTGTCAGTTGTCCGGGGACACTTTCCACCTTAACATCGTAGATACCATTTTCTTCCAGCATTTTTACAGCCACTTCTTTCCCCGACAACCCGCTGTCGAGAGGTATTTTTGAATATTTTTTGAATTTCGATTGCAGAGTAAGGCTTACGATCATGCTCAGAACCATAATGCCTATTAAAATTATCCATATACCCATAATCTGTTACCTCCTGTTTTTCTTTTATTGAAATCCCATCTGCAAAACATCTGCCAAACAGAGCTTGTCAGTTATAAAAGGTCATTTTGTCATATTGAAATGTGCCCCGTGTTTTTGCCAGGTTAACTACTTTAGTCGGCCAATTGTTATATTTGCCGTATGATAAAGTTTATAAACAGCATTTTATCCTTTATATTTTCCCTGCCTGTACTTTTCTACAGGTATGCCATATCTCCTTTCCTCCGGCCTTCCTGTCGCCATGTCCCCACCTGTTCGCAGTATATGCTCAATGCTCTCAAACGTTACGGACCGTTTACCGGTCTTGTGATGGGAATCGGCCGGATACTGAGATGCCGTCCCGGGGGCACTCATGGCTATGACCCTGTACCGGTTTACAGGTTCCGCAGATATCGTCCGTTAAAGACATTAACGGGGCAATGGAAAACAGAAAACAGGTTGAAACATTAATAATTAATAAGGATGCATATTGGATATTGTAAGGACGTTGCATGCAACCTCCTTACAATGTATAATATCAGAAATTAAGTTCTTCCTTGAGCTGCTTGTACCCCGATCTGCTGACTGGCAGCTTATCTCCCGATTTGAGTATGGCAAGGTGGTTATCCTTTCCATAAGGTTCTATCTTATTGATCTCTTCCACACGCACTATATAAGAACGGTGAACTCTTACGAAATCCTCCCTGGGCAGGTTCTCCTCGTAAAATTTCATTGTCTGTTGTTTAAGGGCTTTCCCGGCGGTATGATATATCATCACATAATCGTCCTGGGCTTCCACGAATCTGATCTGATCCACAGGTATCAGGTTAATGGCATTACCTTTCCTGACAACTATCCTGTTTACCGGAGCACCGGTATCCGGTTTTTTCTCAAGGAGGTGACTTGCAGGCTTTTTATTCCCCAGTCCTGAACGTATCTTATCAACAGCTTTCTTAGTGGCTTCGAGGAAGCGTCTTTTAGGAAATGGCTTCATAAGGTAATCGACTGCATTTAGTTCGAAAGCTTTAAGAGCGAACTGATCGTAAGCAGTCGTAAATATTATCTCCGGCTTTTCAGTCATCACCTCTATCATCTCGATACCTGTCAGCCTTGGCATCTGTATGTCAAGAAAGACAAGATCGGGTTTCAGGGCTGTGATGGTCTTTAATCCGTTGAAGCCGTCGGCACATTCAGCTATTACCTCTATATCATCCAGTTCTGTCAGATAATGCTTTATGAGCTCCCTGGCAGGCGATTCATCATCTATTATTATAGTCCGGATCTTTTCCATATTGCCATAAAATTATTAAATGGGTTACCCCGGCAGGCCCATTGTTAACCCACTAAAATTAAGCATAAATTTTGAAATGTGATTCAGTTTTGCATTTCCGGGATAATAAGCTTCACGGTAAAAATGCCATTTTCTTTTGCTGTGCTTATTGAAGCTTTATTACCATAATATAGTTCGAGCCTCCTGCTTACATTCAGCAGTCCTGTCCCCGTACCTATCCTTAAGCGGGGGGAGGCATCAAAATTATTGCTTATTGTTATTTGCAGTGCCCTGTCTCTGGTTTTTGCTTCTGTTATGATATTTACGATACCGGTACTTTCATAAACTCCGTATTTTACGGCATTTTCATAAAGAGGCTGCAATAACATGACAGGTATTTTAAATTCCAGGCATTCATTCTCTATTGATTCTTCTGTAATAAGCTTATCTCCGAATCTCACCTTTTCAATGTCGAGATAGAGCCTGAGGTTGTCGAGTTCATTTTGGAGTGTTACCGGCTGTTCATCCTTTCGCGACAGGGCATACCTCATGAATTCCGATAGTTTCACAACCATGTCCCTGGCTTTTTCCGGGTCGGTGATAGTAAGAGAGCTGATGGAGTTAAGACTGTTGAAAAGGAAATGAGGATTTATCTGCGACCTGAGCATCTTTATCTCTGTCTCCCTGACAAGGCTTTCGAGCTTTGCAGCCTTAGCATTTCTCTCCGAGAGCTTCGTGAGGCTTATAAAAAGGTAATAGGTAAGAATGACTAGTCCGTAAAGGAACACTCCTTCTCCAATCCTGTAGGGCAGGGTTGTGGTCCAGTAGTTGTTATAGCTGATCCCTTCCTGAACAACGGTACCTGTAATTATTTTTACAAGAAGGATCCACAGGCTTACAGTGATGGCACCTATTATAATGATGTTTGTAAGCTGTACTGATGTGCGTGTCTCTCCGGAATTAAAATACTGAAATGGGTACCATATCGACAGAGCCAGGCCTGAGTACACTATCATTGAGACAAAGCTTTCAACGAGACTTATCCTTATAAAACTGCCATATACATAATAAAAAAGTACGGACTGGCCAAGAGCAACCATGATCCAGACCAGCCACCATACAAGTTGTCGCACACTGTTCTCAAATACAGGGTGTTTCATTCAGAATTTATTTATAGCTTTTAATTTCTCCACCACCGAATATTACTGCACCTGTTATTACGAGCTGTTTGCCCGGGTCAACAGGTGTGCCTGATATCAGTTTTCTTGAATCATTGAAGCCACCAAGAATAGGTGTTACTTCAATTTTTACATTCCATTCGTCCGGTACAATTATAGTGACACCCCCGAATATACAGGCAAGTTCTATCGTGTTGCGTCCGGGGGCCAGTCCTGCCTTTGTCAGATCTATTTCGGTACCTCCGAATATTGCAGTCAGCTTGCCACCACTGAAATTCTGCGAAATTATCTGGCGTTCTCCACCGCTGAATATATGCACATAATCTATATAGTCATCGCCTTCTACTCCCCTGGAAAAGGCCGGTCCTCCTCCTTTCCTGCGCGACACGATAAATATTACTCCTATTATTATAAATATGGAAGGCCAGAACATGTTATAGTTATAGAAGGTTTCGCTGAATATTTTTGGTAGAAGAAAAAACCCCCCTACAGCCATAACTATTATTCCTGCCGTTTTCTCTGTGGATCCAAGTGTCATTACAAGTCCTATAGCAACAAGCAGCATAGGCCAGCTGAAGATAATGTGGTCGATGAAACCCGGGAAAAAGCCGGTGTTTCTCAGGACAAGGAATAACCCGACCAAAACAAGTACTACACCTATAATGGCCCTGTTACTTGAAGGGTAGTGGTGATTATGTCCTTCCTGCATATTGCCACCTGAAAAGTTCTCATTTGTTTCCATAACTCTGAATTTATTTGATTTTTACTTGATTATCTGTTTTTTCTGCGCACCAGTGATGAGAGAATAAAACCCAGTCCTGTTACCCCTATCACTGCAGGCCAGTAGTATGTACTGAAATATTCATTCGGAAAGATAAAATAATTATCCTGCAGGAACCACACACCACAGGCAATGAGTACAAAGCCACCTGCAAATTTCAGGTTAAGAAGGAGTAATATACCGATGAATATCATTGCCGTCTCCCATGTGAAATATTTATTCACCCCACCGAGATGCAGCAAATCGTTTGTGGCAATCAGAAGAACCACTCCCAACAGAATGAAAAAGAGCCCAACGCTTAACCCCGAACGGTGCTCTCTTTCCCTGATTCTTTTATATTCTTTATGTCTCATGACTTTAAAATATTAATTAAGTCAAAAATAATTTTTCCTGCAAAAAACAAGTAAAGAAAATCGGCGAGCAACGTTTTAATACCGGTATTTGGTGTTTTACAGCAATAAATGTTACTTTTTTGTTGATAATTTTTTTAATTGGCGAAGGATTTATATTTTTGCAAACCAAATTTTAAAAGAGATGTCCGGTAGTGTAATAATACCGTTAGGCGGTTTAAAGGAAGGACTCCACATATTTGATTTTGAGATTAATAAAGAGTTTTTTGAACAGTTTGAAGAATCGGAGATAAAGGAGGGGAGCCTTACAGCGCATATAGAATTGGACAGGCGAAAAACCCATCTTGATCTGCTGATTAAGATCCGTGGCAATGTAAATATATGTTGCGACAGGTGTCTGGAGATGTTCCTTCAACCCGTTGAAAGTGATAACAGGTTACTTGTTAAGTTCGGTAAGGAGGAAGAAGATACGGAGCCGGATATATTATTTCTTTCGGCTGATGAATATGAACTGGACATGAAACAGCATTTATATGATTATATTTCGCTGTCGCTTCCGATAAAAAGAGTGCATCCTGATGATGCGAACGGAAAAAGCACATGTAATCCGGAGATGTTGAAGAAGTTGAAGGAGCATATGGTTGAAAAGGAACCGGAGACGGATCCGCGCTGGGACGAATTGAAGAAATTAATGAACGATAATTAAACTGAATTAAAATGGCACATCCGAAACACAAACATTCCAAAACCAGGAGAGATAAGCGCAGGACACATTACAAAGCTACTTCGCCTACCGTTGCTTCCTGTTCTAACTGCGGATCTTCTGTGATGTATCACAGGGTATGTCCTGAGTGTGGCTATTACAGGGGGAAACTGGCAATTGAGAAGAAAGCAACAGCCTGACGCATTTAACTTAACAAAAAGGATATGAGAATAGGCCTTGATGTCATGGGTGGTGATTACGCACCTGATGCAGTCATTGAGGGCGCAGTAGATTCCCTGCAATATTTATCGGAAGGTGAAAAGCTTGTGCTTATAGGAGACGAACAATCAATCCTTGACAAGCTTAACGATATGCAGGCAGAGCCATCCTTGTTTGATATGGTACATACGACCCAGGTCATTGACATGGGTGACCATCCTGCCAAGTCTTTTTCGCAGAAAAAGAATTCAAGCATTGCTGTCGGTTACGGGATGTTAAAGAGTGAAGTCCTTGATGGCTTTTGCAGTGCGGGTAACAGCGGTGCCATGCTTGTAGGGGCAAGTTATACGGTTAATGTCATCCCCGGTATTTTGCGTCCCGCCCTGGCTACCTTATTTCCCTGTATAGACAACAGGTATTCTGTAATCCTTGATGTGGGATTAAACCCCGACTGTAAGCCGGAAGTGCTTTTGCAGTATGGTATTCTTGGTTCTATTTATGCCAAATATGTTCTTGGAAAGGATAATCCTACTGTCGGCCTCATGAACATCGGTGAGGAGGAGACAAAAGGAACTCCTGCCATAAAAGCGGCATATGAACTTATGAAGGACCATCCGACCCTTAATTTTGCCGGAAACATTGAAGGCAATGCTCTCTTCCGCGAGACGATGACTGATGTTATCGTATGCGATGGTTTTGTAGGTAATGTGATTCTGAAACAGGGAGAAGCTTTTCATCATATCTACAAAATAAGAAACCTGAAAGACTCATTTTTCGACCGTCTCGATTTTGAAAATATAGGCGGTACACCGATTGTAGGGATAAATGCCAATGTGGTCATTGGTCATGGTATCTCAAAGCGTAAAGCTATAATGAATATGATTCTTCAGACCAGGGATGTTGTTCATGCCAACCTGGCCCAGAAGATAAAAGAAGCAATATAAAATGGAAAAAGTACGTGCAGCCATAACAGGTATAAATGCCTGGGTGCCGGAATACAGACTGACAAATCAGGAACTCTCAACAATGGTGGAAACATCCGACGAATGGATAATGCAAAGAGTCGGAATCAAAGAAAGAAGAATTCTTAAGGAAGAAGGAGCAGGAAGCTCTGATATGGGTGCCCAGGCTGTCCTCGGCTTACTCGAAAAAACAAATACCGATCCCGAAGATGTGGATCTCGTGATATGCACCACTGTTACTCCCGATATGCTGTTCCCTGCAACAGCCAATATCATTTCGGATAAATGCGGGATTAAAAATGCTTTTAGCTTTGATCTTAATGCTGCCTGCTCAGGTTTTCTTTTTGCCCTGCAAACAGGCGCTACATATGTAGAATCGGGCCAGTATAAAAAGGTTATTGTTGTCGGTACCGACAAAATGTCGTCGATAGTCGACTATACCGACCGTACAACATGCCCTCTTTTTGGCGATGGCGCCGGAGCGGTGCTCCTCGAACCGACAACAGATGAACTGGGTGTGATGGATCATATCTTCCATACTGACGGTTCAGGCCGTAAATTCCTCCATTTGAAAGCCGGCGGTTCAGTGAAACCGGCTTCTCACGAGACTATTGATGCCAGGGAACATTATATTTACCAGGAAGGTCAGAGCGTATTCAAATTTGCAGTATCAAACATGGCCGACGTGGCCGTGGAGATTATGGAACGCAATGATCTTAAATCAGAAGATATTGCCTGGCTGGTTCCTCACCAGGCTAACCTCCGTATTATTGATGCCACAGGCAGAAGAATGGGCCTGCCACCGGAAAAAGTAATGATCAATATCCAGAATTACGGTAATACAACAACAGCTACTATACCCCTCTGTATATATGAGTATGAAAACCAGCTGAAAAAGGGCGATATTCTTATTCTTGCAGCATTTGGCGGCGGGTTCACATGGGGGTCCATATACCTGAAATGGGCCTACGATCCTAAATAGTGGTATCCTGGTGTTTTTTATGCAATAGTTTTTATATTTGTAAGTTATTAATTTTTTATCATTAATAAACTTTAAAAATTATGGCAAAAAACAATGAGGCAGAAAACCCAACAATAAATCTGATCAGCAACGGAACAGAAATAACAGGTGACGTAGTATCAAATGGTGATATCAGGATAGACGGGGCATTGAAGGGCAACCTTAATACAAAGGGAAAGGTTGTGATAGGCACAACCGGCAAGGTAAGCGGAGAGGTTATTTGTAAGAATTCGGAAGTATCAGGCATAGTGGAGGGAAAGATCAATGTGAGCCAGTTGCTTACACTGAAGGCCTCATCAAGAATACTTGGTGATATAGCGACCTCAAAACTGTCAATAGAACCGGGCGCTAAGTTCACTGGCAGCTGCAAAATGAGCGATACTGATGATAATGGAGGAACCTCTCTCATCAAAGAAAAAGAACCCGAAAAAACAGGGAAATAAAGGTATCCACGATTTTGCCAGATACTCAGGACTCGCTTTCCAGATGGCCGGAATAATTCTGATTGCAGTCTGGGGAGGAACAAAACTTGATAAACTGGCAGGATTTCAGACTCCTGTATTTACCATTATACTTTCACTGTTAGGGGTATTCGCGGCAATCTATACTGCAGTGAAAGATTTTCTTAAGTGATATTCCTTTGAAGCGGTTTTTGAAATATATACTAGTCCTTCTTTTTATTAATATCCTGGTGATATTAACAGGGTATCTTCTCACTCTAATCGTAAATTTCGACCTGAAACCCGGAAACATTGCCATCCTTTCATTACTTTTTTCCGTTATCGCAATGGTGACTTTCGGCATATTTATGAAAGGCCAGTCGGGAAACCCGCAAAAACAGACTTTACACAGCCTGGTGGCGTTCAGCCTTAAGTTCCTGCTTGAGATCGGGTTAGCTCTTATTTGGTTTATTGTTGCTAAAAAAAACTCATTGCCGTCGCTTTTAAGTTTTTTTGTTATATATTTAACACTCACTTTGTATTCGATATATTCCATATCGAAAACTCTGAAAAACAGATCATTGTAAAACATATACTGGTTTGAAAACAAAAATTTTTATAGGTTTATTTTTCTTTCTTCTCGTTGCAGGAAACTCATTGACGGCTTTTGGCCAGGAA
>DATFLA010000631.1:0-4963 GCA_035268305.1 Bacteroidales bacterium
GGGTCTTAAAATAGCCGGTATACTCATAATTATCCTTGCCGGTTTTTTACTGGGTAACAGGGCCCTGTCTTTCAGTGGTCCGGTAATTAATACTTCAGGAACAAGTCTTTCCGGCTTTGGTGTTGCCCTTGTCGGGGTTCTCTTTTCATACGGAGGCTGGCAACACGCTTCCTTCCTGGCCGGTGAAACAAAAAATGCT
The DNA here is from genome assembly GCA_035268305.1 of Bacteroidales bacterium. Taxonomy (GTDB): domain Bacteria; phylum Bacteroidota; class Bacteroidia; order Bacteroidales; family VadinHA17; genus LD21. The sequence continues at coordinate 200 of DATFLA010000631.1, forward strand.
GCCAGGAATGTACCAGTTGCAATGATAACGGGCGCACTTGTTGTTACCCTGATCTACCTTCTTGTCAATGTAAGCTATATGCTCCTTCTTCCTGTTGGTTCAATTATATCATCGCAAAAGGTGGCTGCTGAAGCAGTGAGTACTGTATTGCCCTTCGGGGGATCACTTGTGGCAGCCATTATAGCCATCAGCGTGGTTGGTACAATTGGCATTTATACCCTCTCGGCTCCCAGGATATATTATGCGATGGCTGAAGACGGACTATTCTTTAAAAGTATTGCAAAGGTACACCCTGTCTTCCACACTCCTGTTTATGCAATAATTGCACAATCGTTCTGGGCAATTGTACTGCTCCTGTTCTGGGGAACATTTGAGGATCTTATTACATATACCGTATCCGTTGAATGGATCTTCTTCACACTGGCTGCTGCCGGTATATTTATTTTCAGGAAAAAAATGAAGGACACTGAAAGACCTTACAAAACCCTCGGTTACCCCGTCACTCCGCTTATATTCATAGTAATAAACACATGGTTCGTCATTAACATAACAGTTAATAAACCCCTCCATATGGGGATAGGACTAATCTTCCTGGCTCTTGGTGTTCCTGTTTATTTATTTTTTAGAAAAAGAAATTATCACTTACAGCAAAGAAATAAAAAATGAAGGATATATCATTTATTATTAACCACCTTGGAGAAGAACGTGAAAAATACTTTAACGCCGTCACTCCCCCTGTTTTCCAGACAAGCAATTTTGCATTCAGGAACGTGGAAGAACTGAAAAAGTCAATTGCAGATGAAAAGAATAACAATATCTATTCAAGAGGTAATAATCCTACAACAGACATTTTGTGCAAAAAGATAGCAGCCCTGGAAGATACGGATGAAGCACTCGCTTTTGCCAGCGGAATGGCTGCCATATCATCTGCAATAATATCATTTGTAAATTCAGGTGACCATATTGTCAGTGTAAGAAATAATTACAGCTGGGCAAACATGATTATGACAAAGTTCCTTACCCGTTTTGGTGTTGAGACAACCTTTGTAGACGGTCGCGATTCTGAGAATTTCAAAAGGGCAATCAAAAAAAACACGAAGATCTTTTATCTCGAAAGTCCTAACTCACTCACTTTTGAATTGCAGGATATAGAAACAATTACAGGGATAGCAAAAAATGAAGGTATTACAACCCTTATTGATAACAGCTATGCCTCACCCCTCACCCAGTCCCCTGCATCAATGGGTGTCGATATCGTACTTCATTCCGCCAGCAAGTACCTTGGAGGACACAGCGATATTGTAGCAGGTATTGTATGTGGTTCGCATGAAAATACAGAACGGATATTCAACAATGAGTTTATGGGCCTGGGAGGCATAATTTCGCCCTTTAATGCCTGGCTTATGCTAAGAGGATTAAGGACTCTTCCGGCAAGAATTGAAAGAATATCGGAAACGACTGTCAGGGTTCTTGATTACCTGGAAAACAATCCAGTCGTAAAAGATATCCTGCATCCTTTTTCAAAAAGACATCCTCAGCATAAACTGGCATTAAAACAGATGACAAGACCAACAGGACTGTTCTCTGTACGACTTGCCCTTGACCATACTCATACAGAACTGTTTGTAAACAGTCTGAAACAATTTCTTATAGGAGTTTCCTGGGGTGGACATGAATCACTTGTGTTCCCTGCGATGTCATTCGACAATAAACGTACAAATGACGGCTATACAAATAACCTTGTAAGGTTTTATATAGGACTTGATGATCCTGATGCACTTATTGCTGACCTAAACCAGGCATTTAAAAAGGCTACTTGACTTTTACAAAATTGAAAGGTACTCCGAGTATTGAACTGAAGTACTCCCCTCTTTCAAGAATATCTTCATCTCCAACCTCATAATACCAGTTGAACTCGAATTTTTTATGTTTCATCGCCACATAGGTGAGTTTCTGTAAAAGGTGAATAAATACCTTGGCACTGGCACTGTTGAAATACTCCAGGTACATTTCAACAGAGGTAACGTCAGCTGGATTCCTGAGATATTCACTAACCCAGTCTTCTACAGGTGCAAATATTTCAGCTACATTTTCATGAATGGACCGACCCTTTATCCTAATAACACCATCGGGACTCAGGAATACTTCCGGTGTACTTTTTGTCGATGGTATGCTAAACTCCTCCATTTGCAGTAAAAATTATAATAAAAAGCCTCTTATGTTATATAATTGTCAAATTCAGGTTCATCAAAATTCTTTACGGAAATATGTCTATCACCCTTCTCTATTTCATGTATCATTCTAACTATTAAATCATTGACCGGAACAGACACTCCGACACGCCCACCATTTTTCACAATATAGCCGTTAAGATAATCAATTTCCGTCAATTTACCTCTTTCCAGCGATTGTAAACTTGAAGATTTAAGTCTTTTATATTTATGACCTATTATCCTGATGATCAGGTGCCGTCGAAACTCCGGCAGAATCCCCTTACCGTTAAGAAACTTTCTGAAATCGAGGCTGCCACCGAATACCTCAACCCTGATTCTCATCGCATCAGCCACTTCCATTGCTTCTCTCATGATCACGATAAACATCTTTCTTACCCTTGAAATCGATAACATCTCCCCGAGATAAAGACCGCAGACAGCACCAAGCGATGTAATACAGGAATTGATAATAAGTTTTGAATACAGATGCCCGTTGATATTATCAGTCGTTCTTACAGGTACCACAGCAGACAGGGTATCAGCCAGGACTTTAAGAAAAGTATCGGAATCACTGTTTATATAACCTATAATAAAATTACCTTTTGAAGTCATTTCCAGCTCACCCTCTCCATGCATCGTAGCCCCCCATCCAGTCACACACCCGATAATCCTGTCTGGCCCGAGTATCTCTGCAAGTGCATCTTCACAAAACCCGTTCTGAAGTGAGACGAGGCAGCCGTCTTCTTTAAGAATGGCTTTTACCGACAGGGCCGCATCTGTCATATCGGTAGCCTTGGTAGCCAGCAGAACAACATCTTTTTTGTCCTTTACAGCAGAGACTGAAGAATAAGCGGGCATAATGACATTATGTTCACCGGCTAAGCCCGAAATATGTATCCCAGTGGTTGAAATCATGTATGCATAAGCTTCATTATGGCATACAATTTCAACATCTGCGCCCGATTTCTTAAGCAGGGCTGCCGTGATACCTCCAATAGCGCCTGCACCCACAACAAGGAATGAAAGATTCGATTCATTCATTTCGATATGTATTTATTAATAGCGTGCAAGAGGAACAGTGCCCTGTCCCGTAAATTCTTTCCTGAGATACTTATAATAGCCTGTAATCCCTATCATAGCCGCATTGTCGGTGGTAAACCTGAAATCAGGGATAAACAGGTTCCAGTTTCTTTTTCCGGCTTCTTCAATCATTGCATTCCTCAGACCGGAATTGGCTGATACCCCACCGGCTATCCCAATCTCCTTAATACCTGTCATTTGTGAGGCTTTTACAAGCTTACTCATAAGTATCTCAATAATAACATTCTGGAGCGAGGCACATAGGTCTGTCCTGTTCTTTTCTATAAACTCCGGGTCGTCCTTAATATTATCACGCAGGAAATAAAGAAAGCTGGTCTTTAGTCCGCTAAAGCTAAAATCAAGTCCTTTAACATGAGGTTTGGCAAACCGGAAAGCTTTCCTGTTACCCTCCTTTGCAAGTTTATCTATTACGGGCCCTGCCGGATAAGTAAATCCCATTACCTTACCGCATTTATCAAAGGCCTCGCCGGCAGCATCATCAATTGTATTTCCAAGCACTTCCATTTCAAGATGGCTTTTCATCACAATTATCCGGGTATGGCCACCTGAGACAAGCAGGCAGAGAAACGGGAATGAGGGTACTTTTTTCTCTTGGCCCGGTTCAAGGATGTAGTGTGCCAGGACATGGGCCTGGAGATGGTTGACTTCAATAAGTGGGATTCCCCGTGAGAGGGCAAAACCCTTGGCAAAAGATGTTCCTACAAGAAGCGACCCAAGCAAACCCGGCCCTCGTGTAAAAGCAACGGCATCAATGTCATCAAGTTCTATGCCTGCCTTTGTAATTGCCATATGGGTAACAGGTACAATATTTGCCTGGTGTGCCCTTGAAGCAAGTTCAGGTACAACACCTCCGTATGCCATATGTATATCCTGGTTGGCTATCAGGTTGGAAAGGACATAACCATCCCTTATTACAGCAACTGATGTGTCATCACATGATGATTCTATACCTAATATTGTAACTGCCATGAATACTTTGTTTGTTAAGATTCAACAACTCTACAAGCTGTTTGGCTCTTTTAATTCAGTGTAACATTATCCGGCTGCAAAGTTAATTTCTTTGTGTAATTATATGGCCATTACCATGTGGGATTCTATAAATTATAATAAATTACCCTTTCCCGAAAATAGATTTAATCGCAAAGAGTGCAAAGTCCGGTTATGGAAAAATTGCCACACTTATGGTTTTCGCAACGATCGCAAAGAAGACAGAATCTGTCTTATTGTATAATATTCTCCAAGCAATTTCAAGTTTCCAAAAATTAATTATCCCACAAATAAGGTATATACAACTCCCATTAGACCTTTAAATACATCTGTTCAGTGATAGATATCACCCTTAGAGAGTCTCAACAGGACCCTTTCTTTTTATCTCGCGCCATTTCCGGTTTGCCACCGCGCATTCTAAAGTTTTAATTTATTAATATCTGGTGAAAAGGAGTGGGATACT
>DATFLA010000632.1:0-2935 GCA_035268305.1 Bacteroidales bacterium
TTTTTCATCGCGCTCATAAGGAAGGAAAGGTGTATCCTTAAGATCAGCAAAACGAGGCTTAATCTTTGGCAACTCGCTCATATCAGGAATCCTCCATGGTTCTGTGCCGTTTGCAAGATAGCTGTCGGTAAGAAGAAGGACGGGTGTCATATGCTCAAGTGCAATTCGTGCCGCTTCAAAGGCAAAATGGAAACAATCGGGAGGTGTGCTTGAGGCTATTACAACTACCGGACTTTCCCCGTTTCTGCCATATAAAGCCTGCATAAGATCCGATTGCTCTGTTTTGGTGGGAAGTCCTGTTGAAGGGCCACCACGCTGGACATCAACAACAACAATGGGAAGCTCTGTCATAACAGCAAGGCCCAAAGCCTCTGATTTAAGCGCCAGCCCCGGTCCCGAGGTTGTTGTTACTGCAAGATTACCTGCAAAACTGGCACCCAGCGATGTACATATACCGGCTATCTCATCCTCAGCCTGGAAACTCTTCACTCCGAGGTCCTTACGTGCAGCCAGCTCTTCAAGGATACCTGTTGCAGGTGTAATGGGATATGACCCGATAAATATGTTCAAACCCGCCTTTTCGCCTGCCGCAAGGAAACCCCAGGCTGTTGCCGTATTACCGTTTATATTACGGTAAGTGCCCGTTGCAATCTTAGCCGGTAATATTTTGTAGACAGGCGACAGGGCCTCAATCGTCTCAGCATAATAATAACCTGCTCTCAGGGCTATCGTATTAGCCCTGGCTACATCCGGTGATTTCCGGAACTTCTTGTCAAAATAATCCTCGGTATACTTAAGATCACGGTCAAAAAGCCAGTAAACCATGCCGAGTGCAAACATGTTCTTGGTTCTTAATATTGTCTTGGGTTCGAGATTAAGATCCTTGAGAGACTCTTTCACCATTGAAGATATCGGGGCAGCTATAACATTATAACCATCAAGATTCTCTTCCTTCACCGGGTCTTTTTCGTATCCTGCTTTTCCAATGTTCTTTTCAGTGAAATTATCACTGTCGAATATAATGGTACCTCCCTGTTTTACAAGTTTAGCATTGGCCTTGATTGCTGCAGGGTTCATAGCAACAAGAACATCTGAAAAATCTCCCGGAGTATTTATCTCAGAATGACCCAGGTGAACCTGGAACCCTGATACTCCTCCTACTGTTCCCTGCGGCGCCCTTATTTCTGCCGGATAATCAGGAAAAGTAAGAAGATCATTCCCGAAATGGGCTGCGGTATCGGAAAACAAAGTTCCTGTTAACTGCATTCCATCTCCGGAATCGCCCGAGAAACGAATAACCACTTCTTCTCTTTCAATTACCTTTGATTTTTTACCCATGATAACTTTAATTTTTTTCAGCCAAGGATAATTCCCTTTAGTTTTAACTGTTTATGAAAAACAAAATTAATTTTTTAAACACTCATAAATCATATTAAAAAACTATTTATGCTATGATATTGATCATGTTTTCAACAAAGCATAAACGGTTTCCAGTCAATTTCACTATTAACAATGTATATAACTGTTTGTTTCACGTCGGTAATACAATTCTGTATATTGTTTATTAAAAAGCCTGATATGGTATCAATGATTTCCTTGAGAGTAAACGAAGGTTGGAATGATATTTTAAAATGCTGTACAACAAGGTAATAATTCTATTCTTAGCTGTTCAGCTCCAGATATCAGCTTTTAAAAGATTTATCTTTTCCTCAAAAAACATCCTGGCTATCTTCCCGAAATACGGGGTATAATCCGAGATATAGAAAAGGTCTTTCACCTTACCCGAATCATTTAACAGGTTTTGTTTTTCAAGCGTCTTTTTAAGCAGATTTGCCACTATACGTGCAGAATCGATAACCTCCACATTGAAGTTAAAGATCTTGCTTATCTGGTTCTTTATAATGGGATAATGTGTGCACCCGAGTATAAGTGCCTGGATATCAGAAAGTAATTTATTCGAAAGGTAAGCTCTTATTATGGCATTACTTATATCGTCGAATATAAAGCCTTCTTCTATCATAGGCACCAGCAGAGGTGTTGCCAGGGAAATAACCGAGGTGCCAGGTGACACTTTTCTTATTTTATCTTCGTATGTTCCCGATGTGATAGTCCTTTTTGTACCGATTACCCCTACTTTCCTGAGTTGTCTTTCACCAAGGTAGCTTACCACAGGATCAATGACATCAATCAGAATGGTTCTTCCCTCAAATTCGCGGCGTAATGAATCGAAGGCAGATGCTGAAGCGGAGTTACATGCAACAAGCACTATTTTGGCATCATGACTGAGCAGGAATTCTGTAATTTTATGAGAATAGAAACTTATCGATTCGGCCGATTTATCGCCATATGGAAGGTGAGCAGTGTCGCCGAAATATACAATACTTTCACCGGGCATTAACTGTTTTACCGCATGTGCAACGGTAAGTCCTCCCACCCCTGAATCGAAGATGCCAATTGGCTGATTTTTCACTTTACTGATATATTAAAAAATAAGGCTGTCTCACAAGTATATCATTACTTTTGAGACAACCTCATATAGATAAATCGGTTTTGCTACTTCAATCCAAGCTTGGCTTTGGCTAGTGGGAGAATATCAGTACTTTTTGACGTATCAAAATAGAGTACCGATCCTTTTGAGATATCAAAGATATAAGTATAACCGTTCTCCTTTCCCACATCCTTTATTGCCTGGTCCACCTTGGAATAGATTGGCTGAAAGAGTTCAACCTGCTTATCCTGTAACTGCTGTTGTGCATTTGTCTGGAAATCCTGTATCCTCTTGTTAAGATCGGAAAGTTCCTGTTGTTTTGTCTGCTTTACAATATCAGTATAATTTTTACTTTCTTTCTGATATGCATCGCTCTTGTTATTCAACTCCACAGACATCAGTTCAAGGGCGTTAACAAGTTCCTTACGGAATTTCTCAAGTTTAACC
>DATFLA010000633.1:0-7861 GCA_035268305.1 Bacteroidales bacterium
GACAGTGCAATACACCCGTCGGAGGTTGAGGTGATTGAAAAAATATCGGCCTATCTCGGGGTCACTTCTCACGATTTTCTCTCAATAAAGAATATGTTTATCCCTGAAACAGATTCTGCATATAAAATACTGGAAATTGAACGTACTGCTACAGATGAAGAGCTTAAAAAAGCATACAGGAGAATGGCAATGAAGTATCATCCTGATAAGGTAAGTCATCTTGGGGAAGATATCAGGAAATCAGCCGACGAGAAATTCAGGAAGGTAAATGAAGCTTATCATAAAATAAAAAAGGAAAGAAATATTGCCTGAAAAGAGATTCATGGCAATTTACAATAAGAAGCAATAAAAAAAATCACTTAAGGATCAATTGTAAAGATTCAAGAATTAAATTTGCAGGCAAAATTTATTAAAAGATGGTATTAAAAGATATTCTGTCAATTTCCGGAGAACAGGGGCTATTTAAATTTATTGCCCAGGGGAAGAATGCTATTATTGTTGAACACCTCGAGACAAAAAAACGCAGCAGCGCCTACGGATCTGCCAAAGTAAGCTCGCTGGAGGATATTGCAATTTTTACTGACACGGAAGATCTTTCGCTTGGGAAAGTATTTGACCTTATATATGACAAGAGCGAAGGGGGATCCGCTGTTGACCCCAAATCTGATCCTCAGGCTTTGAAAGCCTGGTTTGAGGAGATATTACCTGATTATTCACGTGATAAGGTATATGTCAGTGATATCAGGAAGGTAGCTCAGTGGTATAATATCCTTCAGAAACTGGATATGCTCGTAAAAGAAGATCCTGAAGCAGAAAATGAAAATGAGGAAACCGATTCACCGGAAGAAAAGAAGGAAACAGAAGTAAAGGAGGAAAAGAAACCTGCTGCTGGTGAAAAGAAATCCGCCCGAAAGAAAAAACCTGAATAATTCCACTATAACTCGCCATAATATGAATTTCGGCGGAGATGAGGTCATTTATGATTACCGGGAATCGGATATAATCATTCTTCCTGTTCCATACGATGAGACCAGCACCTGGCTAAGAGGGGCTGATAAGGGGCCCGGGGCTATTCTTGATGCATCTGTTAATCTTGAATTTTATGACGTTGAAACCGGAACAGAGGCTCATCTGAAAGGTATTCATACTGTGGATCCCGTAGAGGAGAAAGAGACACCGGAGAAGCTTGTTGATGCTGTCTATGGACGTATACAAACTCTTCTGTCAGACCATAAGTTCCCCGTGATAATCGGTGGTAACCATACTGTGACAATAGGCGACATGAAGGCGTTTGCAGATAAATACAAAAACCTGACTATACTACAGCTTGATGCACATTCTGACTTGAGACAGGAGTATGAGGGCTCGCGATATAATCATGCCTGCACTATGGCCAGGGCCAGGGAATATGCACCGGTAGTCCAGGTAGGCATAAGAAGTATGTCAAAGGAAGAGCTTCCTTATGCTGACACCGGCAGGATATTTTATGCTCATGAGCTTCATTATGATAAAAGTCTGTACACTAAAGCATTGGAGACGCTGACAGATGATGTTTATATCACAATAGACCTTGATGTATTCGACCCTTCACTTATCCCTTCCACAGGCACTCCGGAGCCGGGGGGACCGGATTATTACGACCTTATGCATTTCCTTCGCGATGTGATGGGAAACAGAAATGTTGTAGGCTTTGATGTTGTGGAATTATGTCCTTCCAAATCAAATAAATCACCTGATTTTATCGCTGCAAAAATTATTTACCAGTTGCTTAGCTACAGGTTCGCCTGAAAGGCTAGTCATCTTTTTTAGCCTCTTCCCAGATCACGTTCATATCATCCAGGCTCATATCGTGAAGAGATATGCCCTTTTTAAGGGTTTGGTTCTCAAGATAATTGAACCTTTTTATGAATTTCCTGTTTGTTTTCTCAAGAGCAGCCTCAGGATCGATATCGTACAGCCTAGAAGCATTTATTATTGAGAACATCACATCACCCAGCTCCGATTCAATGGAATCCGTATTATGCTTATCTATCTCGCTGCTTAACTCCTCCATCTCCTCTTTTACCTTTTCCCATATCTGTTCAGGTTTTTCCCAGTCAAATCCTACACCCCTTACTTTTTCCTGTATCCTGTTTGCCTTCACAATGGCAGGTAAGGAGGCAGGAACACCTGACAGCACAGGCTTGTAGCCTTTATCCTCCTTTATTTTAAGATGTTCCCAGTTCTTCTCAACTTCCGATGCATCCTCGGCTGTCACATCTCCGAAAACATGCGGGTGCCTGTAAACCAGCTTATTGTTTATCCCTTCAAGTACATCAGCCATGCTGAAAGTCCTTTTTTCAGATCCTAATTTTGCATAAAAAACTATATGCAGCATCAGGTCTCCGAGTTCATTCCTAATGTCTTCATCACTACCTGAAAAGATAGCTTCACTTAGTTCATATGTCTCTTCAATTGTGAGTTTCCTCAGGCTTTCGTTTGTCTGTTTCCTGTCCCACGGACATTTCTCCCTTAATTCGGTTATTATGTCCAGAAGCCTGTTGAATTCATTAAGACTCTTTTCTCTGTCTGTCATTAAAATTATATGTTAAAATAAACGGTTTGGCGGAGCTTCCTTTCCTGCAATATCAACACGCACAACTGATCCCACAGATAGACTGAGCAACTCTGACACATCTGCACCGTTAATTGCTATCTCAAGGAGATCAAGCTGGTTGAATCTTGCAAGAAGCTCACCTACAGGGACGTCGCTGTACCTGTCAGATATTTTTTCAGTGTAGTTCTTATTACTTTGTACCAGGATCCTGTATGATTTATTCTCAAATACCCTGTAAAAGACCTCCCTTGTAATATTGGAAATGGCATTCCCGTATGAATCTATAAATATTATACTTCCGATTATCACATTCTTCTCAATTGTGGCTCTCAGTGGAAGTCTTTCCCTCAGGCTCTTAATACGGGTTCCCAGTTCCGAGGTTTCTTTTCCGGAGACTATGTCGGAAGCAGCTTTGGCAAATACATGCAGTTCATCAGCTTTTCCGTCGTGACTTATCTTAATTACTTCCTCCGGATCAGCATTCAGGATGAGATTAAAGATGCCATTGTCGGTTCCGATGAAGAAATGTCCCCTGGATTTTACTATAAGATAGTCCTGGTCGGAGCCGGCTTCCGAGTGCACACAGATGATATGTACAGTGCCTTCAGGGTAGTTGCTGTACGTATTCCTGATTATGAATGATGCATGGGCTATATTAAAAGCCGGTATATCACCAGCATTATCAATAATAGTCGCTTCGGGACACATTGAGCTTAGCTTGCCTTTTATGATCCCGTAATAGATATCATCCGACCTCCATTCTGTTGTTAGTGTAATTACAGGCATACGAAAAAACTTGTAACAAAGATAATCTTCTAAAGAAAAATAACCTTACTTTGTAGATTACAATGATTAAATTTATAGACTTTTCAGATTATTCAGCGGAGTTTCCGCCGGGGAATGAGGAGATTACTAATTTGTTTGAGTTTTAATGACAGAGATAATAATATTTCTTGAGGATATTGACCCTGTAATCTTTTTTGGCACTAATAATTCGCTGCTCGATAAAATTCGTGGTTTTTTTCCTAAGATAAAGATACTTGCCAGAGGGAACGAGATAAAGTGCATGGGAGAGGAGAGTGAAATCACCCTTTTTGCCGAGAAATTCAATGAACTAATTGAATATTACCAGAAGTATCACAGGATTGATGAGCAGGACATCGAAAAATATTTTCTCGATGCCGATCACATGAAATCAGCTTCGAACGGCGATTTTGAGAATGTTCTTATATTCGGTACCAGTGGTAAACCGGTAAGAGCCCGTACTGTTAACCAGTTATTGCTTGTTAATGATTACAGGACTAATGATCTCATTATAGCCGAAGGCCCTGCAGGTACAGGAAAGACCTATACATCCATTGCTCTGGCAGTGAAGGCACTTAAAGAGCGTGAAGTAAAAAAGATCATTCTTACACGGCCTGCGGTTGAGGCAGGAGAACGGCTTGGTTTTCTTCCCGGCGACATGAAAGAAAAACTGGATCCGTACCTGCAACCGCTGTACGATGCCCTTCATGATATGCTGCCCTTTAAAAGGCTTGAGACATGGCTTGAAGACGGCACTGTGCAGATTGCTCCCCTGGCTTTCATGAGAGGCAGGACCCTTGAAAATGCCTTTGTTATACTTGACGAAGCACAAAATGCAACAATTAGTCAGCTTAAGATGTTTCTTACCAGGATGGGCGTTAACTCTAAATTCATTCTTACCGGAGATACAACACAGATCGATCTGCCCAGGAAAAGTGATTCGGGTCTGCTGCAGGCTATCAGGATTCTTTCAGGTATAGAGGGAATATCTGTAATAAAATTTGACGAAAGGGATATTGTGCGTCATAAGCTGGTTAGAAGGATAGTCAAAGCATACGAAGAAATGGAAAATGAGACAAATAACCACAAAAAACAATAATTCGGTATGGTAAAGACAATTTTAAGTTCTAACTACAGTTTCCCCGGCCAGAAGAGTATTTACAAAGGCAAGGTAAGGGATGTTTATAACATAAATGATGATTTCCTGCTGATGGTGGTATCAGACAGGATATCCGCATTCGATGTGGTCCTCCCCAGGGGGATACCATATAAAGGGCAGGTTCTTAACCAGATTGCAGCAAAGTTTCTTGATGCTACAAGTGATATTGTGCCTAACTGGAAGATATCAACTCCCGATCCGACTGTAACCTTCGGGCATAAATGCGAACCTTATCCTGTTGAAATGATAGTGAGAGCTTATCTGACAGGTAGTTCCTGGAGGTCCTACAAAGCCGGCGCGAGGGAAATATGCGGAATAAAAATTCCGGACGGTATGAGGGAACATCAGCGCTTTGCAGAACCTGTTATAACACCTACCACAAAAGCAGAACAGGGTCGTCACGACGAGGATATATCGAGGGAAGAAATAATTAATAGCGGGCTTGTACCCCGTGATGAATACGAGATGATTGAGAAATATACAATGGATATCTTTAAACGTGGTTCTGAAATAGCTGCTCAGCATGGTTTGATCCTTGTGGATACAAAATATGAATTCGGAAAGAAAGACGGCAAGATATATCTTATTGATGAAGTACATACACCCGACTCTTCAAGATATTTCTATGCCGATGAATACATGGAGAGATTCGATGCCGGATTGCCGCAGAAACAGTTATCCAAGGAATTCGTAAGGGAGTGGCTTATGGCTAACGGTTTCCAGGGCAGGGAAGGCCAGGAAGTACCCGAGATGACTGACCAGTTTGTAAATGAAGTATCTGAACGTTATATTGAACTATACGAGCATATTACAGGTGAGGAATTTGTTAAATCAGATATAACAAATGTACCTGAAAGGATAGAGAAGAACTGCAGGAACTTCCTTAGATCATTATGATTTTGAAGGGCAAAACAGTATTTTATATTCATGTTGATGCTTTTTAGGCTGTCTGATTTTAAAATGTTCTTACTTTTGCAGAATTAAAAATATTATTCCCTTATTCAGAATGAAAATATCAAATTCCGTTAAGGCCCTTCTTTTAGTGCTTGTTCTGTTAGTACCTACATATGGGTATTCGCAGGTAATGGTTGAAAGGTCGAAGAATAAAGTTATTATATCAGGAGTACCATATTATCTGCATGTCGTTAAGAAAGGTGAAACAGCTTATTCCATTGCCCGTGCATATGGAATGACAGTGGAGGATCTTACCAGGGAAAATCCTCCTGCCGTTTACGGGTTGAAGGAAGGACAGACTCTGAGAATACCCCTTTCTAAAGTAGATGAGATTAAAATGACTGAACAGGCTCCCCTCGTTATTCAAAACCACGACGACTCGAAGTATATTTACCATGTAATGAAGGCGGGTGAGACAATATTTTCACTCTCGAAATATTACGGCGTCTCTGAAAATGAGATATTGCAGAGCAATCCAGGAATAGACATAAATAATCTTTCTGTCGGGGCAGAGATAGCTATACCCAGAGTGAAGTTCATGAATGACAGGCAGAATTTTGAAGTGCCGCAGGAGGGAAACTATTTTTATCATAAGGTGCTTGAGGGAGAAACTATGTCGTCAATAGCAAGACTGTATAATATAGCTCCAAGGGTGCTTAGACGCCTGAACAGGAATATGAGGTTTCCGCATGCTGGTGATTATGTGAAAATTCCGGGTGTTCATGTTGCTACCAAAAATCTCGAACCAGTAACACTGGATACTGCTCTTGTCGCTGCCGGGGATTCACTGGCTAAATTTAAAAGACCTGAAGGATTTACTCCTGTGACCGAACTTCATGGTTCACTCAATGTTGCAGTGTTGCTGCCTTTCTTCCTAAATGAGAATGCTGCACGAATTGAAATCGACTCTTCGAGGATTATTAAGGGCAAAAGGATTTACAGGGAGATTAAAAAACAGGATGACTGGATATATCCTGCAAGTGTCGGTTATATTGAGATGTATAACGGAATCTTACTTGCTGCTGATACTCTCAGAACACTGGGTCTTAATATCAACCTTTATACTTACGATATAAAGAGCGATACTATTGGTGTGACCATGCTTATTGATCAGGGTAAGCTCGACAATATGGATCTTATAATCGGACCTGTTTACTCTTATAATCTGGCTAAAGTAGCTTCCTGGGCAAAATACAGGGATATTCCCGTTGTATCACCTGTAACCCTTATGAATAATAAGGTGCTAACAGGAAATCCAACTGTCTTTATGCCAAACTCTTCCCTGGAGGTGGCTCAGAAGGTGCTGGCAAGAAGGATAAGCCAGTATCCGAATGATAATATTATATTCATTCATACCGATTCTACGGGAAGAGATCCGGATGAAGCGCGGTTTAAGAATCTGATATTTAACGAGTTGAGTTACAGAATACCCTACGATGATGTAAAATTCAAGGAATTCCTGTTTTTCAGCCGCTCAATGTTCGATACTGATTCTATCAACAGGTTGAGCCATGCAATGTCAGATAAGTCGGAGAACCTTGCTGTTATCGCCTCTGAGGACCCACCCGTTATAAGTGAGACTCTCGATGATATTTATGCCTTGTCGAAGAAATACAAGATCAGGACTCTCGGCTATCCTGTAATAAGAGACCTTGATAACATCGATCAGAAAGAGTTATTTGAGCTTAATATGCTCATTTATTCACCATACTGGATAGATTATACAAGGAGGGATGTAATCAGGTTTAATACCGAATACAGAAATAAATTTCTTACCGAACCTACAGAAATGAGTTATGCATGGCAGGGATATGATATCGCTTATTACTTTATAAGCGGACTTGCTATATATGGGAAAGACCTGCTTATCCATCCTGAGATGCATAATCCTGACCTTCTGCAAACTGAATATGACTTTGAAAGGAAATCGCCTGATGACGGTTTTGAAAATCAGAAACTATTTCCGGTACGGTATAAAAAAGACTACGATATAGAGCTTGTTAATGAAGGAGATCCTTTTGAGTTGAGATAGTTATCTCCCTTACACAGATTTTCTTTCCTTTTTCTGTGTTAATAAAAATTAACAATCGGGAATATATACATCATTTAAATTGTCTATTTTCTGAAGTATGATTAAAGGGTCGTACAGTTCATCCGAAGATTCTGAGCTTGTCAGAGCCACACTTAATGGAGATAAGGAGGCATTCGGAACCATCGTTTTGCGTTACCAGTCGATGGTGGCCCGTACGGTCAAAGGTATGTTGGGTGATTCTGTCTATACTGAAGATATAGGGCAGGAGGTATTTATTAAATTGTATAACTCATTGGCTGATTTCAGGGGGGATTCA
>DATFLA010000634.1:0-4342 GCA_035268305.1 Bacteroidales bacterium
TCCAGATGGAAAAAGCAGGCGATTATCCAGATGTTGTAATAGGCTGTTTCGGAGGAGGTTCCAATTTCTCAGGTATTGCCTTCCCCTTCCTCAGGGAAAAATTACTTAACGGCAAGGATATCAGGCTACTGACTATTGAACCATCATCGTGCCCGAAACTCACTAAAGGAAAATTCATGTATGACTTTGGAGATTCGGCAGGCATGACACCCCTCCTTCCGATGTTCACCCTTGGACATAACTTCATGCCCGACAAGATACATGCAGGAGGCCTTCGTTATCATGGTGCCGGTGTCCTTGTAAGCCAGCTTCTGAAAGATGGTTTTATTGAAGCCAGGGCCAAACTGCAGAGAGAATGCTTCGAAGGCGGCGTCCTGTTTGCAAGAACAGAAGGTATTCTTCCTGCTCCCGAATCGACATATGCAATTGCAGGTGCGCTTGATGAAGCAAGAAAAGCCGATATTGAGGGCGTATCACGCACAATACTCTTCAACCTCAGCGGACATGGTCATTTTGATATATCAGGTTATGAGAAATATTTTGAGAATAACCTTCCTGATCATGAATTGAGCGCCAAAGAAGTAGAAGATGCAATAGCTAATATTGGCATCACAGTCTGAACAAGACAATAACAATATGCAAACTCTGTGGATCCCCTGCATGCTGACTTTAAGTCACAGATAATACCTTAACTGAAATAATCCGGGGATACCACGGAGACCATATTAATTTTAAAAATCTGAATACGATGCAGGATGCAGTAAATAAAGATTTGCCTTCGAGACCGTATTCTGATACTCTTCTTCTGACGACATTTTCTTCCAGGACTCCGACTCTCCAAAAGCTTTCCAGTGACTGTCATGTGATTTCATATCGGAAAATGTTGTCATATACATAAGGTTAGGCATATGACTTCCGGCCAGCACCTGTGCGAAGAATACAGGGTGAAACTCCAGTTTCTTAAATATATCTATCTCACCGCTGTTAAACATTTCAATTTTCTTCATTGCCTTCGCTTCAGTAGCACTTTCATAACTACGAAGCTCATAGATTCTCTCCGATGGGGTGTTGTTATAATCAGGAACAACAAATTGAGGCATGCCTTTAAATGCCTTCAGAAGAACAGTCTCCAGCCTTTCGTACGGAGGTTTATCAAAGGAGGCATCACAGAAAGCACCGGATTCTTCAACATATTCACTGTCACCGGCCAACCTGGCCGACAGTCCGGCAAACTCATCAACCGACCTGAAAGGAATAAATACATATACAAGTTTCCCGTAATCCTCAGATGTTTCAACAGGCTTAAAAACACCTGCCATAGGAATCCCGGCACGATGCAGAGCCGGCAGGTAGACGTTCCTGAGATAATTATCAACCATCGTTTCCTGGTTCTTACCTGAAACATGATATATTTTGATCTCGTAATATTGCTGTTTTTGTAATGAAGAACAGTAAGTATCATAGGATAAAGATGCCAGTACAAAAAATAATACAATGGCTATAGCTGTCTTTAATTTTGTTTGTTTTTGCATGTCAGATTGGTTTAATGAAGTTGTAATTTGAGATTGTCTCATTTCTAAAGGTAAAAATAATCCAAATCAGCAGAACAGCAAGTCTGAAGCTGTTTGTTTATAAACTATGCCTTATTTTAAATATTTTTGTCACGGATAATTCCTTACCGGGTAAAAAACACGATATAATGAAAAGGATACTTGTAGATATGGACGGTGTACTTGCTGATGTTTATAAAAGGTTTTTCGAGCTTCATGAGAAAAAGACAGGATCAAAACGCAGGCCCGATAGTATTATAGGACTAAAAGAGGCTGAAGCCTTTCCTGAACTTAATAAATGGGTTAAGACCCCCGGTTTTTTCAGAAGTATGCCTGTTATGAAAGACAGCAGGGAGATCCTTGAGAAAATCTCAAAAAAATATGAAGTAGTCATAACCTCAATGGCTACTGAATTCCCAGTCAGCCTTACCGACAAACAACTATGGCTTATTGACAATTATCCCTACATCAGCTGGCAACAGGTTGTTTTCTGTGGCCGGAAAGAGCTTATTAAGGCTGATATTATGATAGATGATCATTTTAAGAACCTCGATAAATTCGAAGGAGAGACAATACTGTTCACCCAGCCTCACAACATGGATACTTTGACAAACCGCCACAGGAGAGTAGGATCATGGTCCGATATTGAAGGATTATTGCTCTGATCTAAGTTCATAATTTGCAGGGCATTTGGAAAACATCAGTTATCAAAATTAATTTTTTTGAAACTTGCAATGTTTAATGCCTTTTTCCTGTATTTTTTCCTGTTGGCTTTATCTCCATAAAAGCCACTTATCCTGCTAAGACCGAAGTATGCAATGGCCCTGTAATCATCAGCAAAATTACCATATCCGTCGAGATAAACAAGTCCACTGTTGTAATCATCTTTTGCTGCCCTGTAATTCATCCTGACCTTTTCTTCAAGTATACCGTCCAATATTATAATACAGGCTTTGAAATAATTATTCAGATTTAGTGTATCACAACTTTTCAGAACACTCTCAGCTTCACCATATCGCTTAAGCAGTAACAGATTCTTTATATATTCTGTCCTGAAAACCATGTTTGCGGGGTATATCCTGTGCAATGAGTCAAGGTATACAAGAGATTGTTCATAATCATTCTCATATCCGATATAGATATATGAAAGATAGGAATAGGCGTCGGCCCGGAGGAAGATAGAACTCTTCGATGCTATCTGTAACTCTTTAAGTCCTTTGGTCCTGCTGCCCCGTGGAAAAAGAAGGGCAAGGGATTTATAAACAGGGTGAACATCAACATATTCCTCACGGTAATAATTATATAATCCTGTGAAAAAATAAAAATCGTTATATTCCCGGGTATAATCAAAACTACGCCTTATGTACCTGTATGTTGAAGGAGCCAGTGAAAGAACGCTCATACTTATATCGTTGTCGGCATAATACATAAGAAGCATTCCCCGGGCACAAAGGTCGGCAAGAAGATACTCCGGGTAATCTTCAGAGCTGCATTCCCCTTCGGCGAGATCCATACATTTTCGCATATCCCCTTTAAATGAGGGCACACCCGGGGAACCCGGAATAAGAGGATAATCCTCCCAGTAGGTTATAATCCCCCGGAAGAGGTATGGAATAGGATTTTCCGGGTAATCTTCACTTATCTTATTGTATTCATCGCGGGCTTTATCAAACTTAAGGTCATATATATAATCAACTCCCTTCCTGATAAGATTAATATCAGCAGTATCCTTAAGAATCTGGGAATAAAGGCTCCCTGAAAAAAACAGAAAAACCAGACAGATACAATTTCTGATAATTTTCATGGGTTTTAAAAGGAAATTTGAATGATAATAGTACCAGAAACTGATAACAACATCGATTGTTAAATTTTATTAATATGCAATATAAGGTCTTTTGGAATAAGATATAAGTAATTACAGGTTAAATTTTCTTCAATTTTTTGTCATAAAGTTACTGCCCTGCAAATAGTCTTTTAAGCCTCAATACTCAGTTTTTACAGGTGCTTTAGCTTATTTGTACTGTTTTTATTGATGGATATAAATAATAAACAGGCAACTATCTCACCGGAGGCAATAAAGAAGGGTTTATAAAATTTGATGAAAGGATGATATATGATTAAACATCCTACCGCTAGGGAACCCGGGTTTCCGATTTCCCTCCCATGCAGTGTGACAAACGCAGGATAAGGGAGCAGCTGCTTAATGGTTACATGTAACTGTTCCGGTGAATTGTAAACTCATTATTATGCTTCCGGATTACAGTTAATGACAAAAAATAATATCTTTGAGACTACCATAACGGTTGTTGTTAAGTTATGTTAATTACATATAGTATGGCAACCCAAATATTCTTAACCAATAAAATCTATTAACTCATAACAAAAATTGACCAATGGAAAACCAAAACAAACCTGCAACCAAAAGGTTGTACTCTCTTGATGCTTTACGTGGATTTGACATGTTCTGGATTATGGGAGGTGAAGGAATCTTTGTGGGGCTGGCTTCATTGACAGGCTGGCCGATCTTGAAACTCTGGGCTGAACAGCTCGAACATGTCCCCTGGCATGGATTTCACTTTTATGATATGATCTTTCCGCTGTTTCTTTTTATCGCGGGTATCTCATTTCCCTTCTCCTATGCAAAGAGAACCGCCAACAATCAAAGTCGCAGTGCAATATATAAACATGTAATCACAAGGGGCCTGGTTCTTGTATTGCTGGGCATAATTTATAATAACGGGGTCAGGTTTGACTTTGGCAATCTCAGGTACGGCAGTGTTCTGGGCAGGATC
>DATFLA010000635.1:0-4954 GCA_035268305.1 Bacteroidales bacterium
CTGGAAACAATTATGGAATTACGGAAAAAACATCCGGCTCTTAAGATCATTGCAATCTCGGGCGGAGGACGTTTCGGTCCGGAGGGCTATCTCCCCGGTGCAAAACTACTGGGAGCCGACATGGTATTCCAGAAGCCTCTCATGCAGAAAGAATTCCTGAATGCAGTTGCTTCTCTGCTGAATGAGGATAAAAGAAATAACATGCCTCCCATACAGCTATAGCTCATCTTATTAAACAATCATTCTTTAACGGGTGCGGTCCCATATCCTTAAGTACAACCCCTGCCCGTTCGCCACAGGTCAAAGATACTTCTGAATGACGAAACCTGTACTCTTTTCCTTAAGCATGACCTTAGTACTCCCGTCAGGCATCCTTTCCTTTTTGATAAGAAAATAATTTTCATCATAATCCACCATGTCAACACCGGAGGATAAACCTTCCTGTCCCCTCCAAACTTGCAAATCAACAGGTTCCCACTTCTTTGTTTCTGCTGATCTGTAACAGGCATCCATGATTGCATTTACCACATACCCGTCATAAAAAGATTCCCCCGGTGCTTTACCCTGCTCCATCGAATCGAGCATATCTGTAAACATATCGGGATAACCAAGTGCGTGTACCTCATCTCCTACCGGAAACAGCCAGCCTGTATCTGTCTCTGTCTTTTCCGACACATAATTACCTGTACTTCCCGATGTATAAACTTCAAATCCTGTCCTGAGCCAGTGATCCAGCCTGATTGTTCCTTCAGTGCCCGACACCTCATCCCTGAGATCCATTCCACCCCTGAAATTCCAGCTTACTTCAACCTGCGATACAGCACCTGACTCATACCTGATCAGGGCAATTGCATGATCCTCCGCCTCAATGGGTTTTACCTGTGTGTCGGCCCAGCACATAACTTCCACAGGTTTAATATCTTTCCCTATAAAGTTCCTTCCAATCTCAATACAATGACATCCCATGTCGACAAGCGCTCCGCCACCTGATTGCTTCCTGTCCCAGAACCAGGCACTGTGCGGACCGGAATGTGCTTCACGCGACCTTGTCCACAGTATTCTTCCGCAGGAACCCTTTCTTACCATATCGATTGCTTTCAGTGTCTTCGGCGTATATACAAGGTCTTCCAGATAGCCGTGAAAAACACCGGCTTTTTCAACTGCTTCAAGTATCTCCCGGGCCTCCACGGCATTCATTGCAAGTGGTTTTGTGCACAAGACATTTTTTCCTGCATCACAGGCCATCAAAATAGCTTCCCTGTGGAGATAATTGGGTAAGGCTACAATTACAAGGTCCGTATCCGGATCCTCTATGGCAGTCCTGAGATTATCTGTATATCTCGGGATATTCCATTTCTGTGCAAAATCCCTGGCGGATTCCTCAGGAACAGAACATACATGCTGAATTACGTCTTTCCTGCGCTGCCCCAGTAACGACATGGTGTAGAAAGTGCCTATGAGCCCTGTACCAAGTAATGTTATCTTTTTCATTGTCAATATGATTTATCTGGATGCCTTGTTCCGCTAAAAAAGGATTAACTGCGGAATGAGAATATTAATATAGACAATTTATTTCAAACCTGCCATAAACAAGCTAATTTACTGTTTACAGTATTACTTTTTAACAAGATAGTATATGACAATCCAGACATTTCTAAAAATGTATCGATTAAATATTTATCTTTCGGGATATAAAGCAGTTAAGCGACTTGAGAAAGTACCTGTGCCAGAGAAATGAAATGCTGAATATATTTAACATACAAAGATTCTCATTACACGACGGGGAAGGTATCAGAACAAATATCTTCTTTAAAGGCTGTCCGCTGAACTGCCAGTGGTGCAGTAACCCGGAAGGAATTGATCCGGAACCGTCACTTATGTTCGATGAAAGACTGTGTATGAAATTTGGTGACTGCACAATGACAGGTGACGGAGTTTTTACGGCTGTTAATGGGACTATTGCGGTAAAAAGAGACCAGCATATGGTTACCTCATTGTACAGGAATATATGTCCGTCGAGGGCCATCACCATTGCCGGTGAGGAAATTAGTGTGGAAAAATTGCTTTCAGAAATTGAGAAAGATATACCATTTTATCGTAACAATGAAGGAGGCATAACTCTTTCCGGAGGTGAACCTTTCTTGCAAAACGGGAATGATCTGGAATTACTGTTGTCCGGGTTAAAACACAGGGGGATTAATGTTGCTGCAGAGACATCACTCCATATCCCCTGGGAAAAAATAAAACCGTTCACAGGATATATTGATGTATTCCTTGCCGATCTGAAACATACCGATAGGGTAAAATTCAGAGAATACACAGGAGGAGATATCCGGCTCGTGACGGACAATTTCAGGAAACTTGATAAATCAGTTAAAAAAATAGTTGTCAGAGTGCCGGTAGTCCCGCAGTTTAACCTGTCATTGGCCGAATTGAAAGACATTATTGACTTTTCAGATTCTCTTGACAACGTATCGGAAATAGATTTTATTCTCTATCATTCGCTTGCAAAAGAAAAATATAAAATGCTCGGAAAAGATTATATGTTCAGCCGGTACGAAAATGTAAACGTAAAAGAAGTACTGCCTGTTGCCCGGTATGCTGAGGCAAAAGGGTTAAATGTTAAAATCATTTAATCACATGAAACACACCGTTAACAAGGAAGAACTGTCTGCCAGGATATATGCACTAAGGGAACAGGTGCTGTCTGTTAAGTCAACAATCTGCACCGAAAGAGCCAGGTTCTATACAGATGCTTATTTGCAAAATAGTTACTCCCCTGTAATTATTAAACGTGCACTGGCACTGGAAAAGACCCTCAGTGAAATGACAATCTTTATTAATGACGGCGAACTTATTGTGGGGAACCAGTCGTCAAAGCTGAGAGCAGCCCCGATATTTCCGGAATATGTTACCTCGTGGATATTAAATGAGCTTGATGATTTCGACAAAAGGCCCGGTGATGCCTTTTATATTACAGAAAACCAGAAGAAAGAACTTAAGGAAATTTGCAGGCACTGGGAAGGTAAAACCTTAATGGAAAGAGGTTATGCACATATGTCCGCTCAGAACAGGGAGATTCACGAAGCTGCAATAATAAGGGCCGAGGGTAACCTGACATCAGGTGATGCCCATATAGCTGTTAACTTTGAAAAAATACTCGAAAAAGGCCTTAATGGATACCTCAGCCTGGTGAAATCATATTGTGATTCCCTTGATGACAGTGACCATGAAAGTAAGACAAAAAAAGATTTCTATACGGCAACGGAGATAAGCCTGAAAGCATTCCGGACTTTTATAAGAAGATATGCCGGGCTCTCGGGGAAACTTGCAGAAACAGAAGAGGATAATAACCGCAGGCTGGAATTACAGAAAATAAGCCGTATCTGTAACAATATCTCGGAGAACCCTCCGGGGAACTTTTATGAAGCCCTTCAGCTTACCTGGTTTGTCCAGCTTGTACTTCAGATAGAAAGCAACGGCCATTCTGTTTCTCTTGGAAGAATGGACCAGTATCTCTATAAATATTATTTCAGGGATATAGCAGCCAGGGAAATAAACAATGATTTTGCTCTTGAGCTCCTGGAGAATACATGGATTAAATTATTGTCAGTAAATAAAATACGGTCATGGTCACACACAAGGTATTCAGCTGGTGGTCCTCTTTACCAGAATGTTACGATTGGTGGGCAGACCCCGGATGGGAAAGATGCTGTTAATGAATTAAGCTTCCTTATTCTCGATTCGGCAGGCAGGATGAGACTGACCCAGCCTAACTTGTCAATACGGTTCCACAGGAATATCGACAACCGGTTTTTAAGTGAATGTGTTAATGTTATCGGGAAAGGTTTCGGTATGCCGGCATTCAATAATGATGAGATCGTGATACCTTCCCTGCTGAAACTGGGGGTACAACACGATGATGCTTATTGTTATTCCGCAGTAGGTTGCATAGAGATAGCCGTACCCGGCAAATGGGGATACAGGTGCACAGGTATGAGCTTCTTGAATTTTGCAAGAGTACTGCTTGCTTCACTCAACGACGGGTATGATTCGGAATCAGGTAAGACATACCACACAGGTACCGGACGTTTTGAGGATTTTAAAAGCTTCGACGATGTGATGAAAGCATGGAAAGAACAGGTTAAGTTCTATACAAGGGTAAGTATTGAGATTGATACTGCTGTAGATACTTCCATTGGCGAACTGGTTCCGGATATACTGTGTTCGGCATTTGTCGATGATTGTATAGCCAGAGGGAAAACTATCAAGGATGGAGGTTCTGTATATGATTTTATCTCCGGTCTGCAGGTAGGAATAGCCAACCTGGGCAATTCGATGGCGGCAATAAAAAAGCTTGTTTTTGAAGAAAAGGCTATCAGCAAAGAGATGCTGATGGAAAATCTGAGAAATAACTTCAAAGGGAAAGAGGGAGAAAGGATAAGGCAAATACTGCTGAACTTTGCCCCGAAATACGGGAATGACAACGACTATGTTGATACTTTACTGCGGGATGCATATAACTGTTATATTGAAGAACTGCCACAATATCATACGACAAGATACGGCAAAGGCCCTATAGGGTGCAGGTATTACGCCGGTACATCAAGCATTTCGGCCAACGTGCCGTCGGGTTCTGTTGTTCCGGCAACACCAGACGGCAGAAAAGCCTATACGCCACTGGCGGAGGGCAGCTCCCCGACTTCCGGAACAGACATACTGGGTCCTACGGCTGTTTTTAAATCTGTTTCAAAACTGCCGGCAGATAAAATTCTTGGTGGCGTTCTCCTGAACCAGAAACTGTCGCCCTCATCTCTTTCCGGTGAAACACATAAGAAAAAACTGATAAGCATAATAAGAACCTTCTTCGATACACTCAAAGGCTGGCATGTTCAGTATAACATTGTATCACGGGAGACCCTGATAGCAGCAAAAAAGAACCCGGCTGAATACC
>DATFLA010000636.1:0-3418 GCA_035268305.1 Bacteroidales bacterium
CATTGAGGAATATTTACTCAAACAAACTCCCCTTTATTATAAGGGGTGGTTATAACTGGGTTGACGTACGGGATGTTGTATCTGCTGCTGTAAAATCAGTTGAAGCCGGGAGAAGAGGTGAAAAATATATCCTTTCGGGGGAATTCCGGACTCTTGGAGAATTATCGGCAATGATAAGTCGTCTTTCAGGGTGCCGGGTGCCGGTGCAGATTCCGGTTTCACTTGCAAAAATAGCAGCTCCGTTTTTAAGTCTGTTCTCATCTTTAACAGGGAAGGAGCCTTTATATACAGGCCAGTCTCTGGATATACTTGTCCATTCTCCCGTTAATATTTCCAATGAAAAGGCCAGACTCGACCTTGGATATGCTCCACGTTCTCTTGAGGAGACTCTCAGGGATACTTTTAACTGGTATATTGAAAACAATATGTTGAAATGATATGATTCTTCATGACACATTTAACCTGATTTGCATTATATGGATAGCATTTGCCGTCATCCTGTTGCCCTTGCTGCTAAAAGTCGTTCAGCCGTACGGAAGACATTCAGCCGGAAAGTGGGGTCCACTGATCAGCAACAGGGTGGGATGGCTCATTATGGAAATGCCGGCACTCGTGATTTTCGGCTGATTCATTCTTTTGAAGTCCGATTTACATAACCTTCTTGTTCTTGTACCTGCCATCCTATGGATTAGTCATTATTTTCATCGTGTCGTAATATATCCTCTTCAGATTAGAACGAAGGGGAAGAAAATTCCATTGGTCATTACGGGTTTTGCATTTTTATTTAACATAATAAATGGTTGCCTTAACGGATACTGGTTTGCAACATTTGCTCCGGGAAATATCCCCGGTTCTCTTACTATTATACGATTAACAGCAGGAACGATACTTTTTATTTCCGGGTTTATTATTAATAAGTATCATGATTATTTGCTTATTAATTTACGGTCTGTTAATGAGAAAGGGTACAGTATACCTTATGGCGGTTTGTTTCAATATGTTTCATGCCCAAATTTTCTGGGGGAGATAATATCCTGGACCGGTTTTACCCTTGCTGTATTCAGCCTGCCTGCTCTTTCATTTCTGGTCTGGACCTGTGTAAATCTTATAACAAGGGCATTGGACCATCATAAATGGTATATAGAGAAATTTACTGGCTATCCCAAAGAAAGGAAAGCAATTTTCCCTTTTCTTTTATAATTATCAGTATAGAAAGATTCTATAGATAAATTTCAGGTAAATATTGTAAGGAGATTTTGTGTTTTTTCTTTAAAAGATGTGGTAATTCCTGTTACAAACGTCATAAATAGAAATGCGGTTCTGGTAGAAGTTTTCATAAACAGCAAATTATTTATAATTAATTATATACATAAATAGGTTAAATTATTGTAATAGATAATTATGGTGTTTTCAGGTTAGTTTGTTGCATAGTAATGCATGTAGGTTAGTTAAAATTGTGGAATGCCGGTCTGTGATTGGCATTTCACTGATTTATTAACAGGACATCTTCACCTAATATGATAGTAGATCCGCCAATTGCCAAAAAGAAAAAGACTTCAGATTCAAAAGGTTTATTGCATTTATTATCTTTGGTTAATGACCAGGAGCAAATGACGAAGAATCAGTTGACACTGGTTGAGAAGGTACTGATTTCAAAGCTTAAGGCCGGAGATCAGTCTGCTTTTTCACATATCTTCTCTGCGTATTACAAGGATCTTGTACTATTTGCAATGAGGTATACCAAAGACCTGAGTAATGCAGAAGAGATTGTTCAGGATACCTTTGTTCGATTATGGGAGGATCATGAAACAGTTAATATTAGTCATTCACTGAAATCTTACCTCCTGAAAGCAATTCAGAATAAATTTCTCGACTGGTACAGGCATAAAAAAATCAGGCAGACATATTATAGTTATGTTATGGAAAGGGCTCTCAGATTTGAAACCGATACAGATAAATATGTGCTCCAATCCGAATTACAGGACCAGATAGATGCTGTATTGTCAAGTCTCCCTGAAGAAATTTCATCACCTTTCCGAATGAACAGATATAAAGGGCTCAAATATAGTGAGATTGCTGATCTCCTGGGCGTTTCAGTTAGGACTATTGAAGTAAGGATAGGAAAGGCATTGCATATGCTGAGGATCTGCCTGAGAGATTACATTTCATAATAATTTTGTATATGAGTCTGTTGCTGAATAACTGAAGCTGAGGATTGTGTACTATTTAAATGTGGGCAATATGGCATTGATCGTCTTTATATAAATACATGTTTTTTAAATGGAATCAACAGAGAAGAATGATATTTTAGCTTTGATCGCAAGGGATCTTGCGGGCCTGGCCACTAAAGCGGAATGTGAAGAACTGAATGAATGGTTAGGTGTCTCGGAAGCAAACAGAAAATATTATGATCAGCTAAAAAATATCTGGGATGCATCTGACAAACAAACAGATATTAGCAATATAGATATTTCAGGGGCTCTAAAGAAAGTAAAGAACAGAATCTCCGGCGTGAAGCCCCGAAGAAAGATATGGTCATCGTGGCAGAGGATTGCCGCAATAATAATTCTGCCACTGGCTATCGGTACCTTTTTCCTTGGCCTGATCAGTTCCGGAATAGGAATTTTAAGACAGAACCAGGTGGTTTTTAATAAGGTGTACGCTCCCTATGGAACCAGATCGTCTTTTCGCCTGGATGATTCCACATTGGTCTGGCTCAATTCAGGTAGTACTTTAAAGTATCCTGTAACCTTTAGTAAGAGAGTGCGAGAGGTTTACCTTGACGGTGAAGCCTATTTTGAAGTGAAAAGCAATCCATTACGGCCTTTTATTGTGCAGACTTCAACATTAAAGGTAATAGCCAAGGGAACACGGTTTAATGTCCAGTGTTATGCCCCACGGCAAATGACAGAGGTAACACTTGTATCGGGGAAAGTAACAGTTAAGGAGACAGGACATAACAGAAACTCACCCGGAGTATATAGGCTTCATCCTGACCAGCATCTGAGTTATGACTTACAAACCAGGGAGAGTGATATTATTGATACAGATTCATATAAATATATTGCCTGGAAGGATGGGAAACTAATATTCAGGAATGAACCACTGAGTAAAGTACTTAAGGATATAGGATTGATTTTTAATGTAGATATAGAATTGCAGGGGAAAGAACTACAAAATTACAGATATCACGCAACATTTGAAGATGAATCGCTCGAAGAGATACTTAAGCTGTTAAAGATTAGTGCGCCGATAAGCTATACCGAACTTCCGAGAAACCTGTTACCCGACGGAACTTTCTCAAAGAAAAGAATAATTATTTACCCGGCAAATTCCGGACATTCAAAATAAACCTGACTAACAATTAAAATTACCTGCCATATGAAAGAAACATAAAACCTCCAATGCTTGATCATAA
>DATFLA010000637.1:0-6646 GCA_035268305.1 Bacteroidales bacterium
GGTTGTCGGCATATATAGCGCGCGATGAAACCGGTAAACCTTCTTATATAGATTTTGCCGTAGAGGATTCATCGCGTGAACTAATGCTTGAAAACAGGCTTTTGCAGGCTCAGAATCTCGAGACCATAGGAGCTCTTGCAGGAGGCATCGCTCACGACTTCAATAATATACTTGCCACCATCTCGGGTTATGCAGAAATGCTACAGGATGATCTTCAGGATGATCCCGGTCATTATGAGATGGCTTCACGCATCATGTCTGCTGTTTCCAGAGGCCTGTCGTTAACAAAACAGATACTAACCTTCAGCAGGCAGGTGGAGCAGGAAAAAGTCCCGGTGAGGGTTGCAGAAGTTCTTAAGGAGACTATAGGCTTCATTACACCCGTATTGCCGGCCGGGGTGACTTTAAAGAGTAACATGTCAAAGACTGAGGTCAGGGTACTTGCTGATCCAACACAGCTGTTCAGGGTCTTCCTCAATCTTATGACAAATGCCTTTCAGGCAATGGAGGAAGAAGGGGGCAGGCTGGTTGTTACCCAGAATGTGGTGGATAGTCGCACTGCCCGTCATGAGCTTAATAAAGATACCGTAGCTGATGAATATGTGCTCATTTCCTTTAAGGATACAGGAAAGGGCATGGAACCATCTCTTTTAAAAAGAATATTTGAGCCATTCTTTTCAGCCCGCGATTTTGGTAAAGGGACCGGTCTGGGTTTATCTGTTGTTCATGGAATAATAAGTGAAATGGATGGAGAGATCCTTGTGTCAAGTGAAAAGGGAAAGGGCTCTGTCTTTAATATATATATGCCTGTCCTGAAAGACAAACCGGAACCTGTGGTAAGTGAGAAAAGGAAAAAAATATTGTTCTTTTCAGGTAATAAACATGAATCACAGATACTTATCATTGCACTTGAGAACTCGGGGTTTGATCTTATAAGGGCAAGTGACAGGGATAACCTATATTCAGTGTTTAACAATACCGCAAATACTCCTGATCTTATAATATATATGGCAGATACAGAACTTATACGGCAGGAAGAACTGGCCGGGTTATATCTAGAGTTAAAAATAGGTACTCCATGCATATTAATTACAGATCCCGACCATAGTGCGATAGAAGAAAATTTGCTAAATTCGGGAATAATTAAGCAGCACCTTTTGAAACCCGTTTCATTGAGGGAACTGCGCGACGCTATTCAATCTGCCATTAAATAAATAAACCATTAATTTAAAACTTATGCCTGGGATATTAATAGTTGAAGATGATCTGGAATTAAGGGAGATGCTAAGGATCTCCATGGCAAGGAAAAAATATACCGTGCTTGAGGCAGAAAACGGCCGGGAGGCTATACTTCATTTTAAACCATCAGTAACTGACATAGTTATAACTGACCTTATTATGCCCGACGAGGATGGTCTGAAGGTTATAATGAAACTGAGGGAGCTCAAACCGTCAATTAAGATAATAGCTATTTCGGGTGGAGGAAAGGTAGGCCCTGGCAATTATCTTAACCTGGCAAAGGCCCTTGGGGCAAATGCAGTCTTTTCTAAACCTTTTTCAATCAGTGATCTTATGATTAAGATAGATGAATTGTTACAGGCTGAACAACATGATTGAAATTAATGTTACTTACATAAATATTTAAAACTATACATCATGCTTAAAAAGAACATTGAAGATATCTGTAACAGGCAGGTAGAGAGGGAAGGCTATTCTTCCAGCCTGTATCTGGCCATGGCTTCATGGGCTGAAATTAACGGTTACAACGGAGTGGCCGGTTGGTTATATATGCAGGCTGAGGAGGAAAGGATGCATATGCTTAAATTTATAAAGTATATAAATGAAAGGGACGGAAAAGCAGTTATTCCGGGTTTTAAAAAACCTGCCGACGATTTCAGTGATGTTGAGGAAATGTTCCGTGCAGTTCTAGAGCATGAAGAGTTTATTACTGCAAGTATAAATGAGATTGTAGCTCTTACACTTGAGGAGAAGGATTTTAATACACATAATTTCCTGCAGTGGTTTGTTACAGAGCAGATCGAGGAGGAAGCTTCTGCCAGGGCCATTCTTGACAAGTTGCGTCTTGTTGGTAAAAATAACTTGTACCAGTTTGACAGGGATATAATGAATCTCAGGTCCGCTTCCACCGATGCCGCAGAGAATGCATGAAGAAGATCGCTTATTTTCTGATCCTAGGACTTTTTATCCTTGTCTTGCAATCAGCACAGGCACAGAAAGTTGTTACCAACAAAGCCATTAATTCCAGGTGCTATGCAGGTACCAGGGTTAACAGGATTTATGTCCCGCCACCCAAACCTTTTCTTAAAAGATCATCTTCCAAAGGAGGCGCGAATATTAAGGTATATTACACAGGATTTCCCGATGCAGCAAAAGTGGCATTCGGTTTTGCAGTGTCAATACTGGAATCTGTTTTACCTGCAGACGTAAAAATGACTATAGTTGCTAACTGGGCAAAAATTGCATCTGACGGGACCCTTGGACAAACAGCTGTAACAGGTTACGTTGCAGGCTGGGGTATAAATGCCCTGAACCCGAGAGCCTATTATCCTGTGTCGCTGGCGGAAAAGATAGCGGGTCATACTATTAATGAGGACTCAGTTGGCGATCTGGTCCTTACAATTAACAGTTCGATAAGGTGGTATCTGGGAACAGACGGAGCTACACCGTCAAATAATTATGATCTTGTTACCGTTGTACTTCACGAAGTATGTCACGGGCTGGGCTTTTACGACAGTATGAACTCTAACGGGACTGTAGCATGGTGGGGTGTGAATTCATTTCCAATGATCTATGATACCTTTCTGGAAGATCAACCGGGTAAAAAACTGACTGACACACTGGCCTATATGAATTATTCCCAGGATCTGCTGACTGCAATAACAGATGACAAGGTATATTTCAACGGACCTTTGCTGAGTACCTATACTTCAGGTCAGAGGGCAAAGATATATGCGCCCTCGACATTCGATCCGGGTTCAAGCATCTCTCATCTTGATGAAAACACAACCCTTGAGGTAAATGCCCTGATGACTCCTTTCATTGATCTAGGGGAAGCCATACATGATCCGGGCAATTATACAATGTCTATTCTTGACGATCTTGGCTGGGTCAATACGCGAATAACCGCAGACACCCTCAAAGATACAGAGGCACATCTTGACCAGGTGAAACTTTCAATTTCAGTTAATTCAGATACCACTTATGATCGCGACAGGGTAGGTGTTGTATATTCCTTCGATAAGTTTGCAACAAGTGATACTGTGTTTATGACATCAGCAGGTACCGACAGTACCTGGGAAACTGCCATAGCTGTCCCGGGTTATGGATCCGAATTGCAATATTATTATTATGTTACTGATTACTTCTCAAGAGTTTACAGATCCCCTTCATTATATGATATTCTTAAATACAGTATATATATTGGTACCGATACTGTGAAACCTGTAATAACCCATACTCCTGCACTCTATTATTTGCAGAACGTAGATACTATGGATATCAGGGCAAATGCTTATGATAACCTTGGACTTGACACAGTTTATATAGAGTATCGTGTTAACGATGAACCTTCGCAATATATTGGAATGAATGCCGGGAAAAATGACAATTACGACGCGGTAATAAATGCCAGGCTGTTGTCGTTGACCGGAGGTGATTCCGTTAAGTACAGGATTTTTGCCGTTGACACTGCAAAAGTTCCCAATGTGGCTGTTTTGCCTGATACCGGCTATTTTGCAATCAGTATAGAAGGTATCAGTTCGGTTGTTGACAACTATTCGACGGACTTTATGGATGCTTCTGCCGATTTTTTCAATATCGGGTTTACTGTTTCCCGGCCGGCATCATTCAGTAATTATGGCTTAAATTCCGAACACCCGTATATGAGCCCTGAGGACAATAGTAAGAGTATTAATTCAATAGCATTACTTCGTCATCCTGTTCTGTTCAATGAATCCGGAATGCTTATAACATTTAATGAGCTGGTACTTGTTGAACCGGGGGAATCAGGTACAGTCTACGGTTATGCCGACTTCTACGATTATGTTATTGTGGAGGGATCAGCAGATTTTGGCAAAACATGGTTTGCCCTGGCACCAGGCTATGATAGCAGGGAATACCCGTCGTGGGAGACCGCCTACAACAGCCGGATGAGTGCTGATGGGATGAATTCAACATTTGTTGGTACTGAGGATATGCTTAAGAAGAAATCGATATATTACAAACCGTCTGACAAAATTGCAGCGGGAGATACTCTTATGGTCAGATTCAGGTTATATTCTGATCCCTATGCCAATGGCTGGGGCTGGGTAATTGAAAACCTGAAAATCAATCCTCTGGTCGATGCTGTGAATGATGTTACTACAACACCAACTGTATTGTATCCTAATCCGGGAAAAGGTTTAATCAATATTTCCTCTGACAATTCAGCAGTGAGGGGAGGGCAACTGAGGTATAGTGTTTATAATTCTGCAGGTATCTGCATTGTGCAGAATAAATTGCCTGACCAGGATAATGCTGTGATCGATATTACCGGACAACCGCCCGGAATGTATATTATATTGCTTTTCAGAGATAACGGAATTCAGCAAATTAAATATTTCCTTGTGAAATAATACTAAAACCCCGCGTAATTGGCGGGGTTTTTGCATATTTTATACATTTAGAATTCTTTATCGGAAAATTAAACTAATTTTGCTGATAATTTGATAAAATGTAAAATATCTAGAGATGAGCGTTATAAATAGTGTTTTAGGTCTTTTTCTCGGGAATAAATATGAAAGGGACCTGAAAGAAATCAATCCATATGTAGACAAAATACGTCTTGAGTTTGACAGGCTCCGGGATGTGTCAAATGACGAGTTAAGGGAGAAAACATTTGAACTAAGGAAAGAGATACATTCCGGTATCTCGGAATATGAAAATGAGGTCAGAACCCTTCGTGAAAAGTCTGAAAAAGAGGAAGATGTTTATAAAAAGGAAGATATTTACAATCAGATAGACAAGGTAGAGAAACAAATTGATGAAAAGCTGGAAGAGGTTCTTGATACACTGATACCAAGGGCTTTTGCTATTGTAAAGGAGACAGCACGAAGATTCAAAGAAAACAATTCACTTGAGGTAACTGCACGACAATATGACAGGGACCTGGCAGCAACAAGGGAAAGTATCAATATAAAGGGAGACAAAGCTATCTGGGATAATAAATGGATAGCGGGAGGTAATGAGATTATCTGGGATATGGTTCATTATGATGTTCAGCTTATTGGTGGTGTTGCTCTTCATAAAGGGAAAATAGCAGAGATGAGTACAGGTGAGGGTAAAACAGTTGTTGCTACACTGCCTGTTTTTCTTAATGCACTGGCCGGAAGAGGCGTTCATATAGTTACAGTTAACGATTATCTTTCCAAACGTGACTCCGAATGGATGGGCCCGATTTATGAGTTTCATGGACTTAGTGTTGATTGTATCGACAAGCATCAACCTAATTCAACGGAGAGGAGGAAAGCATATAACGCTGATATTACATTCGGCACAAACAATGAATTTGGTTTTGATTACCTCAGGGACAATATGGCGATCAATCCGGAAGACCTTGTACAGCGCAAACACCATTATGCCATTGTTGATGAGGTTGACTCAGTGCTTATTGATGACGCCCGTACACCACTTATCATATCGGGTCCGACAGCCAAGAATGATACCCAGCAGTTTGATGAGTTAAAGCCTAAAGTGGAGAGGCTTGTCAATGCCCAGAAAAGACTTGTTACCCAGGTACTGGCAGATTCAAAAAGACTGTTAAATGAGAATAATACAGATGAAGGTGGCAAACTCCTGCTCAGAGCCTTCAAAGGACTTCCGAAAAATAATGCTCTCATCAAATTTCTAAGTGAAGAAGGTAATAAATCGCTGTTGCTGAAAACAGAGAACTTTTATATGCAGAATAACAGCAAGGAGATGCCCAAGGTAACTGATGAGCTGTATTTTATTATAGATGAGAAAGCTAACTCGGTTGAACTTACCGAAAAAGGGCTGGATCTTATTTCTGATTCAGTTGAGGATTCCTCATTTTTCATTCTTCCCGATGTTGGCTCCAAGATTGCTGATATAGAAAAATCCGATATAACGGAGCGTGAAAAGCTGAAGATCAAGGATGAGCTCCTGCAGGATTATTCAGTCAAATCGGAAAGGGTACATACTATGACCCAGCTGATTAAGGCATACACACTCTTTGAACTTGATATTGAATATATTGTTGTCGACAACAAGGTTAAGATTGTCGATGAACAGACCGGTCGTGTACTGGAAGGAAGAAGGTATTCAGACGGTTTGCACCAGGCTATAGAAGCCAAGGAGAATGTAAAGGTCGAAGCCGCCACCCAGACTTATGCTACAATAACACTTCAGAATTACTTCAGGATGTATCATAAGCTGGCAGGTATGACTGGTACCGCCGAAACAGAGGCTGGTGAGTTATGGGATATCTATAAACTTGATGTTGTTGTCATACCGACAAACAGACCTGTTATCCGTGACGACAAGGAGGATCTTGTATATAAAACAAAGCGTGAAAAATACAATGCGGTAATCGACGAGATTATTTCAATGCACAAGCAGGGCCGGCCTG
>DATFLA010000638.1:0-12244 GCA_035268305.1 Bacteroidales bacterium
AACAGGTACCTTTCGATTACCGATATTAAAGAGATGGGACAATATACCTTTGATAACCTGGCTGGTTTTGAGGATTTTGCAGGGAAAGCACAAAAAGGAGACATTGTTGTTGCCGGTAAGAATTTCGGCAGCGGCAGCTCAAGGCAACAGGCTGTCGATTGTTTTGTCTCCCTGGGTATCCGGGCAATTATTGCAGAGTCATTCGGCGCTATTTATGAGCGTAATGCAATAAATGCAGCCTTCCCTGTGCTAACCTGCAAAGACCTGGCTGTTGCTTCTCTTAGAACAGGTGATGAAATAGAGGTAGATCTTAAGACTGGAAGAATACTGTTACAACGTTCAGGTAAAACTATAAGCGCCGATCCTTTTTCAGAAGTACAATTTGAAATATATCTCAGAGGAGGTTTGCTTGGGAACTGAACAATATCCTGATAAAAACAATAATTATGGATCCAAAGACATTTGCTGAAAAAATATTCAAAGCCCCGGCAGGCTCAATAGTTTTTGCAAGACCTGATATAATACTAACTCATGATAATACCTCCAGCATTTATAAAACATTTAAAAAGATGGGGGGTAAAAGGGTGGGAGACCCAAAACAGATGCTTGTTGTGCTGGATCATAATGCACCGCCCACCGATGCCTGCCTGGCTACCCAGTACCAGGATATAAGGGATATTGTTATTGATCAGGGAATAAATAAGTTTTATGATGCCGGTAAAGGTATCTGTCACCAGGTTATGTCATATCACGCACAACCGGGAATGCTTATTGTAGGAAGTGACAGCCATACCTCAACAGCGGGAGCTTTTAATGCTTTCGCTGCAGGAATAGACAGAACAGAAGCTGCAGGTATTTGGAAAAGGGGGGAAACATGGTTCAGGGTACCCGGATCATTTAAGATCAGCCTTAAAGGCTCTTTGAAAGAGAATGTTACCGCAAAGGACCTTGCGATATGGATTATAGGGATGATCGGGGCTGACGGTGCCAACTACCTTTCAGTGGAATACCATGGCGACGGGGTGAAGACACTGACCGTCTCCGACAGGATGACACTGGCCAATATGGCTTCTGAAATGGGGGCAAAAAATGCTGCCTTTCCACCTGACTCTGTCCTGAATGATTTTTATGGTGAAGAAATAAATGGGATATGGGCCGATGAAGGTGCCGTGTATTTAAAAGAGATAAATATTAACCTGGATGATGTCTTTCCTGTTGTCTCTGCTCCACATAACGTAGATAAGGTCAAAGCTGTATCCGAAGTTGCCGGTACAGTTGTTATGGAAGGTCTTATAGGGACCTGCACAAATGGAAGACTTGAAGACCTGAGGGCTGCAGCGGAAGTCCTGAAGGGCAGGGTTATTAAGGAGGGTTTCCAATTAAATATTATTCCTGCATCGAGAAAGATATTACTGAAGGCAATTGATGAAGGACTTGTGACAGTTTTCATTAAATCCGGAGCAAATGTACTGGCACCATCCTGTGGACCTTGCCTGGGAACCGGGCAGGGTATTCCGGCTAACGGGCATACTGTAATTTCGACAGCCAACAGGAATTTCCGCGGGAGGATGGGTAACAAGGAGGCATCAATTTATCTTGCTTCACCTGTTACAGTTGCTGTATCGGCACTGAAGGGTATAATTACTGATCCAAGATCACAGAAGGGGACAGATATATATCCTTATTCTGTAAAACAGAGCAGAACCGTTGTTATAGCAGAGGGTGAGAACAGGCGTTTTGGCACGGTATGGGATTATTCTGATGTTGACAACCTCAATACCGACCAGATGTTTGCCGGTAAACATACATATAAAGTATTAAGTTCCGATCCTGATTCCATTGTTCCCCTTTTGATGGCTGATTTCGATCCATCTTTCAGTAAAAATGTGAAGAGAGGAGATGTTATAATTGCCGGAGATAATTTTGGCTGCGGAAGTTCAAGGGAACACCCTTCAGTGGGTTTTGCCCATGCAGGTATTACAGCTGTGATTGTAAAATCTGTAAACAGGATATTCTACAGGTCATCAATAAACCAGGGACTTCTTCTTGTTGTTCATCCTGAGGCTGTTAAGGCTTATAAGCAGGGAGATACGGTAAATGTGGATTATAACAAGGGAACAATTGTAATCAATGATAACGTTTTCCATTTCGATGCGCTTCCGGAAAAACTGAAGCAGATAATTGAAAAGAGGGGCCTTGTTAACTATATGCAATCCTTATAACTGCGGCAATTATAAAACCCGGACACAGTGCATTGTTTGCGGGGAATTGTAATCCCTGTATTTATTACTGGTTGGATAAATTGAAAAAAAATGTATTTTTGCAGCCGGAAATGGTTCCGTAGCTCAGCTGGATAGAGCAACAGCCTTCTAAGCTGTGGGTCGCGCGTTCGAATCGCGCCGGAATCACAAGTAAGGCGCTGAAAGGCGCCTTTTATGTTCAACCGGGGCGATTAGAACGCGAAGGGCTGGCAAAGCGTTCGAACCGAGGAGAGCAGCGACGAGTTCGTGAGCAGCATGCTTGATGGCCTGTGGGAGCGAACAATCGCGCCGGAATCACAAGTAAGGCGCTGAAAGGCGCCTTTTTTATGTTCAACCGGGGCGATTAGAACGCGAAGGGCTGGCAAAGCGTTCGAACCGAGGAGAGCAGCGTGAGAAGATAATTTATTCATGGATGCTTTATTTATGATGTAATGATCCATGAGCTAAAATAATTAAATCTCCATGAGCTAATCTTTACAAAATAATTCCGGGTAAATTTTTCCCCGTAGGGCATAAAAAAATCAGGAACTTCCTAATTTAGCTAAGTTGCATTTTTAATAATTATAATAATTTTATCATGACACCAGGAACATTCACCCAAATATGTGATCTGCAATTATTGAAAACCCTGCAGCATATTTTGGCATGTTAATGCACTTAAGCAGGTATTTCAACCTGGTTCTCAGTTCTTTTTACCAATAGGAATGGTGACTCCGAGAAAGGGTATGGCGACAAATGAATCGAGATTGGCCCCGACGGGTATCCAAAGACTATAGTCGAGTCCTATATTGCGAATGATGCTGCGTCCGCCAAGAGAAATTATTACTGCGGATTTATATTTCTCAACAGGGCGATCATAATCCCATGTTTCACTTTTATATGGTATAATATAGTTCTCACTGATAAAATAACCTTTTGGACCTGTCCTTATCATTGTGCTTACATTTATTATCGGACGGTTCATCCAGGAATCACCGGCAAACCCGTAGGTGAATCCAATACTCAAATTTCTGTCACGCGATCCGAAGGTTGTTGTTTCGTACAACAGTCCGAATGCTCCGGATCCTTCAGCCAGAACAGCACCAAGCAGAGCACCGGCACCAATATTTAATTTATCCTTAACAACAGGGATTGATATCTTGGGCAATAACCATAAGGGCGAAGGCGCTCCTGCAAAGAGGAATAAGGGAATCATTCCCAATCCAACAGAAAAATTATCCGATGCACTTATTGACACCTGGTTATACAAAACCCATATATTCTGGTAATATGATGAACCTTTTTCAAGACCATATCCGTTGGGGGCCCAGAAATATCGACTCGCTTGCGGGTTTGATAGCCATAATGCATTATTGACAACCTTAAAATCTTTTATTTCTGTCCGTGACTTAATTTCATTCAGAGGTATTTTTATTTCTCCGAATTTATCCGTCTTAAAAACAAGACTAATGGAATCAATCCTGGTAATATTACCTGTGAAGGCATTGCCGTCCTTTGTTTCTATCCTGAAAACTTTTGTAGTGTCAGGAATGTTTTGCCCGAAAGACCTGACGCTTATCAGGATAATGACTGATAGGAATATAATCACTTTGCAGCTTCTCATGGTGCAGCCTGTTATTAATCAAAATTACATTATGATTTCACTTAAGTCAATTTTATTTTTATTACGGAATCCTTAATTATTACCATATTCAGTTAAAAACCGACAAGGGAGAAATTGAGAATAATTAAGACTTTATAAAAGCAGGTATCAGTTCTCTGCAACTATTTACAAGCAGATCAGGATGTTCTGCTCTTAGTTCCCCTGTGGTACCGTAACCGTAGGTGACAGCAACAGACCGCATATTATTATTGCGGGCTCCTATCAGGTCATGTTTCCTGTCGCCGATCATAACCGAGTGCTTTGTTATTAAAGTGTTGGAATTAACCACATGAGCAATAACTTCAGATTTGTCTGTCCTTGTATTGTCGATATTACTTCCTGTAATATCAGTAAAGAATCTGTCGAGATTAAAATGTTTCAGGATTTCTGTCGCGTAAACAGTTGGTTTTGAGGTTGCAAGAAAAATCCTGAATTTGGTTTCATATAATGATTCCAGAACATTATCCACACCTTCATACAACCTGTTCTCATATATCCCTTTTACTCCGAAGTATTCGCGGTATAATTTTAGAGCCCGGTCGCCCATTTTTTCAGAAAGATTATATCTTTTAATGAATGATTCCCGTAAGGGAGGACCTATAAGTGAATTAAGCTCGTTAACCCTGCTTTCTTCAATTCCAAGGTGGTCGAGTGCATAGAGTATTGAATTGATTATACCTTCGCGGGGATCCGTTAATGTCCCGTCGAGATCGAATAGTAAGTTCTGAATATTTGTCATCCGGATTTTTTGAGAAGATTATAGTTTGAATTTTATTGTCATACCCTTTTATTCTATGTCTATGTCATATTTATCGAGTAATCCTGTTATTCCATGGAGTGAAAACATTGCCTTTTTTATATTATTTAACTCAGGATCTATTGAGTAATTGAAAGCAGTTCTGAAGTTGGTCTTTTCAAGGTTTGTATGATTGAACAGGGATTTTGTCAGATCGCATGTGTCAAATATGGCGCTGCTTAAATCGGTCTCTTCAAAGTCTGATTCTGCAATTTTTGAATTTCTGAAACATGTACCCTTCATTTTCAATTTATAGAATGAGCAGACATCCAATGAGCAGTTATCGAAGGTTACAGAGAATATCACTTTGTTGCAATCGTCAAAGTGTAAACCTGTAAGCTTGCAACTTAGAAATCTCACATCCTGGAATATTGTATCTGTCAGTTTTGCCAGGCTCAGATTACATTGAATAAACTCACATTCAAGAAAGTTAATGACTGACAGATCTGTCCTGGTGAAATCGCAGTTTATAAAGCTGCAATTATCATAATCACCCGGAGAAAGACCTTTGGTCTGAAAGTTAAGATTTTCAAATTTCTCTTCATCAAAGAATTCCTTCATCATATGTTTTTATCGTTGATCCTATTAATATCATCTGCGTCTTTCCAGGCTACTTTTTGTTCCGGATTATGCTTTCTCCCGATAATATCCCTGTAAAGATCAGGACGCCTGGCCTTCATATACCTGAATCCCCCTGCCTTTGTTAATTTGTCCTTTGTTAATGTTGCTGTTACATAAGAGTTGTCAAATGATCTGCATTCAGCAATGATATCACCAAAAGGGTCGAGGATCATTGAGCATCCGTTTTTGAGCTGGTCATCATCCATCCCTATCGGGTTTGAGAATATTGCGTAAACAGCGTTGTCATATGCCCT
Source organism: Bacteroidales bacterium (assembly GCA_035268305.1). GTDB lineage: Bacteria > Bacteroidota > Bacteroidia > Bacteroidales > VadinHA17 > LD21. The sequence continues at coordinate 5,575 of DATFLA010000638.1, forward strand.
TGATGGAAGCCATTTCAGTAGCCACTCACGACCTTTCATGCCATCAAATTCGAGCCTGAGAGATGTAGGATCTTCCTCACGGCTTTCCCAAAGCTTCGGATCGACAAAGCCGGCTCCCGGCCTTGTGGATGGAGTGCACATTGTAACATGGGGCATAAAAATAATATCTGCGCCGAGTAACTTTGTGGCCCTTACATTCTCAGTGATATTGTTATCGTAACATATTAAAATACCGCACTTCCATCCTTTTAAATCAAATACACAGTATTCGTTTCCGGGTTTAATATACCTGTTAATGAAAGGATGCAGTTTTCTGAACTTTGCAACCAGTCCGTTTCCGTCAACACACACATAGGCTTTGAACAGGTTGTTTTCACTGTCTTTCTCAAATAAACCCGCAAGTATAGTAATACCTGTTTTACGGGCAACTTCTGTTAGTTTGTCAATTGACGGACCTCCGGGTATCGTTTCGGCAAGGTTAAGCATTTGCTCCTTTGATAGTTTCCTGGCAAATGTGTAGCCTGTTATGGAACACTCATGAAATGCAATTGCATCTGATCCTTCATTTGCAGCTTTTTCAGCCAGCTTTTCAATAACTGAAAGATTATATGATTTATCACCGCTGTGATGCTCGAACTGAGCTGTGGAAATCCTTATTTTATCCATGATTTTTGATTTTTCGATTTTCCTGACCTTAATCCTCTTTGCCCGGATTTCCGATAAACCCTGCGCCTTATGCCCTATGCCCGGGGCCCTTTATCGTCCTCCCTGAGATACTCCTGCAGACTTATACAGTTTATTCCCACATTTTTCATATCTCTTATATTAGTCTCTGCTATTTCATCACTGGCTGCCGATGTAGCATCAGTTATAACAGTTACATTATAATCGAGAGAAATACCATCAAATGCAGTTGCCCTGATGCAGTTAGGATATTGTGTCCCACAAATTACAAGATCCCGTACCTTCAGCCTTCTCAGAATAAGATCCAGCTCTGTTTTCATAAAGCCACTGAATCTCTTCTTTATAATTACGTATTCTCCTTCGACGGGTGTGAGTTCTTTAATAATTTTACATCCTTCCGTTCCGGGCAACAGATATTTCCTGTTTGTCATAAAATCATCAAACCGGTTTTTTTCAATATCACTGCCATCTGCCCTGTATTCACGTTTAAGGAAAATGACGGGCTTTATCTGTTTACGAAAGTGGTCGAGGAGTTTTTTTACAGTTCCTATTGTCCTGTAAGCACCTTCAACGCATGCCGGAGCTTCGGGTAGAACGAAATCGTTTTGCATGTCTGTTATTATCAGAACCTGTTTCTTATTATTGTATTCTATGTTTTTCAAAATTCAGTTTTCTTTTACATGTTAAATATTCTAGTGTATTAAACATGTTTAATATATAAAATAATAGTAAAAATCTTTTCTCCCGGTGAAAGCAATTTAGCCTGTTTTGTACATAAGTTAATTTTATGTGCAGGAACCCGCTCTAAATAGAGGGCTAGCCAGTGGAAACAAGGGGGAGGATGAAATAAAACCTTGATCCTTTATTTAATTGTGACTCAACCTTTATTATACCTCCCATAAGTCTTACTAGACTCTGGGAGAGAGCAAGTCCCATCCCTGTTCCCCTGTACAGCCGGAGCTTATCATCATCAACTTTACGAAACAGGTCAAATATAATTTTCTGTTTATCTTCCGACATACCTATTCCGGTATCTTCCACAAAAAATATAATTTTATCTGTTTCAACCCGGCTGCCGAAATTTATACTGCCGTTATCGGTAAACTTGATTGCATTGTCAAGAAGCTTTCCCAGCACCTGTCTAAGACGGGTTTCATCTGTTTTAATATTAAGATCATCATAGTCAGGATCATAAGAAAGATGAAATTCAAGATGCCCCTTTTCCCTGGCTTTCAGTTCATCTGAATACTTTTTATAAATTTCCCTGAGCATCGGATAAACGGCGCAGTCGGCAATATGTATTTTAAGCTGGTTTGATTCTATCTTTGAAATATCAAGTATGTCATCAATCATACCAATAAGACTATTGGAATTTGACACAATAAGATTTAAGAGCTCATTCTTTTCTTCTTCTGTGTTACTTCCTGATTTCAGTAATTCGGACGATCCTACAATAGCATTCATCGGGGTTCTTATCTCATGTGATATATTGGTCAGAAATGATGTTTTTAATTTATCCGACAGTTCAGCCTTCTCTTTAGCAGCGATAAGGATCTTTTCATTTTTTTGTCTCTCCTTAATTATTTCTTCTTTAACTATAACCTCTTTTGTTTTCTCATCAAGGTTTTTAAGAAGTTTTTTTTGAATGGATTTCAGTGTTCTTTCCCTGATCCTGATAAACTCAAAAAGGGAAAATATGAGTATTGAAGTTAATGCAAGATAGAACCAGAATGACAGATAGACAGGTTTACTGATTTTGAAATTTATTGTCAAAGGTTTCTTAACAGGAATAAAATTTTCGTTGAAGGCCTTTAGTTTAAATTCATACTGGCCGTAACTTACTTTTTCATAAGTCACAGATCTCCTGGAAGTAACTTCTGACCACCCGGAACTGTATCCTGTAAGCATTGTCTGATATGTAACATTATCAGGATTACTTAAATTTATGCCGGTATATTCTATCCTGATCTCGTAATTTCCCGGTTTGAGATTTATTGTGTTGTCAAAGTCTACTCTCTTTTTATTTACATATACTGCATCTATATGCATAACAGGCGGACTCATACCGCCTGAGCCTGTGCCGGAACTTAATATTGTTATTCCGTTTGATGTGCCAAACCAGACGCGCCTGTTGTTATCTGTTAAAGCACAATTAGGATAAAATTCAGTTGTGCTTTCAATGCCTTCATTATAGTTATAATTCCGGATTTTCCCAGATTCAGTATTTATTTGTGATATACCTCCTCTGTGGCCGATAAACAGTCTGTGAGTTTTATCAAACATCATGCTGTAGCAATAATCAGAGATCAAACCTGACGCAACAGTATAATTCAGATTCCCATTTTTCCCAAACCTGAAAATTCCGTTTCCATAGGTTGCCACCCATAAAGAACCTGAGTTATCTTCCTCAAATGCCATAATAGAATTAAGTCCGAAAGATGAGGTATTTTCCAATGTCTCAACAGAATCTTTCGAATTTATATAATAGATTTTATTGCATGTCGTTGCAATAAGTTTCCTTCCTTCATGATCGATATATATTTCCTGAATGTCGTTATTTGGAAGGCCGTTACTTTTATTAAACCATTTCTTTGTACCGGAAACAGTATTTAATCTGCATGCACCTTTTCTTGTGCCTATCCATAAGTATCGTCCTTCTCCTGTTAAATATTTTACAGAGTTTTCCAGCATATCAGATGACAGCTGATTCTTCACAAAACTGTTTTTGGAAGGATTAAAAGTATAAAGACCCTCCTTCTCAAAACCAATATAGATAAGTCCGTTTTTTGAGCAATAAATTGAATTGACCCGATCTCCTGTAAGAGATCGGGGATATGTAAATAAATTATTGATTAATCCTGTTTCCGGAGATAACTGTGCTATATTTTTATCTGTAGCCATCCAGATATGTAAACTGTCTTCAGATAAGCCATATATCAGATCTGTCGAAGCTGAATGTTTATACGACATGAATTTAATGTTGTTACTAATAAGTCTCATCAGGCCTTCTCCAAACATACCAAGCCAAATATTGCCTTCACTGTCTTCGAACATACATTTTACGTTATTCGATTTCAGTCCGTTTTTTGTATTTAAAATTCCTGAAGAAATAAGTCTGGCACCGCCCTCCTCCATCATGAATTTCATGATCCCGTTGCGGGTGGTATTGACCCATATTTCATTTTTACCAACCCTGAGAGCACCCTGGATATTATCAGTATATTTCCCGCCTGTTCCTGATATCTCAATACGTTTGCATTCAATACTATCATTTTTTGCTGTTACGAGATAAATACCCTTATCCCGTGAAAAGACAAGAAACTTGCCGGCACCTATTTTTAATATCTCAGCTACCTTCGATGCCGGGTATTCATGTACCATTTTTTTTATAATCATTGAAGAGGTTTCTTTCACATAGGAGAGGATGTAAAGCTTTTCCTGGGTCCCGACGAGGAACTGGTTTCTGTTTAAATATTTAATATTGAGAATAATGTCGTCGATAAAAGGCGAAGTAACCTTTGTCATTTCACCTTCCCTGTTGTAAACAAGAAATCCCTGGCTTTGGGTTGAAAACCACATCGTCCCTGTATCTGATTCTGCAACAGAAGTTATCGGGGAATGAACGGCGGAAGTGTCAGAAAATCTTGTAAAACGCCCGTTCCTGATGTGTGTAATCCCTTCATTCATGTGTCCAATCCATAGGTCACCGGAATAATCTTTATGAATCAGTGTTACAAAATTCCCTGCAAGACTGTCCGTTACGGTGAAATACCTGAAATCGAATCCGTCATAACGATACAAGCCATCAGCTGTTCCAATCCACAGATAACCACCGTTGCCCTGGTTTATTGAATAAATAAATAAATTTCTCAGACCATCTGAATTTCCGTATTGCCGGAAATAATTAGTCTGGGCTGACATTGAAAGGCATGTTAGTATTAAAACTGAAATTATAAAAGATTTTACTCTTGGTGCCATAATATGAGTTATTTTCTTTCTACAGATTTCATCATCAATGCCGGTTTATAGACTGGTATTCCTCCAATTGGTATCACATAGAAGGGGAGAGATACCCCGTATTGGTTTTGTACAATGACAACAACATTATTATTTATTATTTTTTCTGATTTGTTTTTAATAAACTGAATTTCAAGTGAAGTGTTCCTCTCTTCTTCGCTTATGGGCAATTCAGAAGTTTGCCATTCATTGTCGCCTGAAACATTACATAACTCTCCTCTTTTTGCAACAGAAATGACCCTGATATATCCGTCATTGTCCCAGTCGAAGTTTAAAATTTTAACTGAAGTCACCTTGTCGTCTATGTACGGGTATATCTGAGAGACATGATCCTGGTCATCAGAGAGCCTGAAGGTGTATTCGTATGTAAAACTGTTTCCTCCTTCAACAGGCTTATTATCATCAGCTGATGTACTCAGGAAATACCTGTAAAGGTTTCCGTCATCACCTTTTATTCCTTTCGCTATTATTTTGAATATGTAGCCATTAAGTTCATCGGAAGATTCTCCTTCCATGGGGTTGAATGGCCCGAAGGTATACCAGTGCCGATCGTACTGGCTGTCAATCCCGAATGATTTTGAATCGAGCAGGTTCCCGCTCTCAAAGTTTCCTGAAGGATGTATCGATCGGGCATCTTTCTCGCTCCATGCGCCGGTCCCTCCGTAAATTGAGAATCTGATTGTTGTATTAAAATCAGATTTTTGCTCATCCAGTGATCCGCCGGTATCAGGATCATAAATACGTATATAAAAGGTGTTTTTATATGAGAATGGGATCCGGAAAAAGAAAATCTGGCAAAAATCATAATCGCCCCACGATCTGTCAGCATCCTTACCAAAGGTTACAAGGTAAGGAATGTTTTCATCCCTGGCCGGCACTGACTGAGAGTATGAAGGCATGAAACCTGTCATCGTGAATACTACAATGATAAGTTTTACAACACTTGTCCTGATCCGGTGAATATTATTAAAATGTCCTCCGGAAATAATCTGAATCAAATACATGGATTTTTTCAAAATATAGGACATTATTATCTTTATAATTTTATTTCTGTATTAATCTTACTCATTGGACTTCATAACAATGACCGGCTTAAATATACAATATGTAACCGAACCGGATTTATTATTTTCTTTACCCTTAATGCCAAGTTTTACCTTATAATGGCCTGGATCTGAATATTGGTGAACAACTTCAGGCCCAAGGGCTGATTCTCCGTCACCAAAATCCCAGATATATTCCTCAGTCTTAAAACCCGGCAGGTTCGACCTTAAGGCATTGAATGCGGCCTTACCGGATACAAATAATGTATCTTTAGATGTGATATAAGGTTGTTTATAGTCTTCTATTCCAAAAAAGAGAGAATCCCTTACTGTAAAGTTCTCCCCTGTAATAGTATCAGTTACCTTAAGAAATGCCCAGTATTTACCGGCTCCGGGGAAACAATGTTCAACCGAAGCTCCTTTTATGACAGCACCATCACTGAACTGCCATTCAAAAACAGCTTTTAAAGTATCTGAACCAGGATTTTTATTATCCCAGAACTGAAAGCAATAATTATTCTCTTTCAGTGAGTCACAATTATATAGTTGAGGGACAACAGTTTCAAATTCATAAATATCATCTGACCCGTCCCTGTCAGAAGAAAAATAGCCTTTGGAGAATGAGTTATCGGTAATCAGACTGAAGTCATCATATCCGGAATTCAGAGGAGGATCGAGATGTACAGGACGAAGCCATTCATTATTAACACGTTTACTCAGGAACAGATCTTTCTTTCCCAGGCCGGGATGACCGTCTGATGCAAAAAACAATTCGCCGGATTCAGTAATATAAGGACTGATCTCGTTTCCCGGCGTATTTATTATACTTCCAAGGTTCACAGGACTATTCCAGTCGTTTCCTTCCTTTTTACACATATAGATATCTGCTCCGCCATAGCCTCCGGGCATATCAGATGAAAAATAAA
>DATFLA010000639.1:0-8107 GCA_035268305.1 Bacteroidales bacterium
CACCCTAGTGTCTTTTCATAGAAATGATCTAGTCTGTCAAGTCCTTTCCTTATACTGCCATCGTAAGTCCAGAATTTAGCATCTTTTTTAATAGGATACCATTTCAGTAAAAGGGAACTCAACGTAGGAGTCAGTGTAATAGCTGCAAATACTGAAGTTACAATTGTGATTGTCACTATCATACCAAGCTGCTTGAACAGTACCCCTGTAAGTCCCTTGATAAAAGTAAGGGGGAAGAAAACTGCCACAACTGTAAGGGTCGTTACAATAACTGCGAGCCACACCTCGTTGGTGGCATATATAGCCGCTTCACGGGGTCTGCTTCCCCTTTCTATGTGCTTTGTAATATTCTCGAGCACCACTATAGCATCGTCAACAACCATACCTATCGCTATCGAGAGCGATGTCAGCGATATGATATTTATCGATGCCCCGGTGACAAAGAGATAAACAAATGCTACAATCAGCGAGATTGGTATTGTAAGAATAACTATGAATGTTGCTCTCCACCTTCCCAGGAAGAAGAGTACCACAAGTATCACGAAAATAGCAGCATACATAAGTGTCTCCGTAAGGTTGCTTATAGAATCCTTTATAAACGAAGCACTGTCGAAGAGTTTTTCGATCTTAACATCCTGGGGCAGGTCCTTTTTCAGTTTCTCGAGTGCTGTCTCTACTTCTTTTGTAACCTTTACAGTGTTACCACCCGACTGCTTCTGCACATACATACTCATCCCCTTGACGCCGTTGATCTTTGTATCGAGCTTCGATTCCCTTATTGTATCATTTACAACTGCGACATCTTTAAGGTATACATTATGCCCGTTATAACTGCTTATCACAAGGTTCTTAAGAACATCACTTTCAGGGAATTCCCCCTGTATCCTTAAAGGGTAATCGGTCTTACCCATTTCAATATAACCGGCAGGAAGGTTCATATTCTCTGCACGGATAACATTTCCTATCTGCTCCACCGTAAGGTTATAGGCTTCCATCTTCCTGGGATCCACATCAACATATATCTTTCTTCCCGGAACACCTGCAAGTGCTACGGATCCTACACCATCAATCCTGTTAAGGGGGTTTACTATCTTTTCATCCAGTATCTTTTCAAGACCTGCATAGCTCTCCTTTGCAGTGATAGCATAGAAGATAATAGGCATCATGCTTGTACTGAATTTTATTATTGTTGGCTTCTCACAGCCATCGGGCAGAGCACGTTCAGTAAAACTGAGCGCACTCCTTATGTCATTCGAAGCTTCATCAAGGTTAGTGCCGTATTCAAAATTCATGAAAACCACTGAAGTTGCATCACTCGAGGTAGATGTTATCTCCTTGAGGTTACTTATTGAGTTAAGCGCATTTTCGAGAGGGCGCGTAACATTTGACTCTATATCGGAAGCGCTCGCCCCGGGGTAGTTTGTATAGACCACGACATAAGGAAGTTCCATCTCTGGATAAAGGTCAACCGGCAGCTGAGTGAGCGAATATAACCCTATGACTATCAACCCGACAAATATCAGGATAGTTGTCACAGGTCTCTTAACCGAAGAACTGTATATACTCATTTTAAAATTGTTGATTGTAGGTAAGTTACTCTATTACATTTATCCTGTCACCATTCACAAGGCGTGCCTGTCCTTCGATGATCAGCTTATCCCCTTCATTTATCCCGGATGATATTATCTCGAGCTTATCGTCAAATCGTTTTCCGAGCTTTACTTCCAGACGTTCAGCAATATCTCCTTTCGCCAGGAATACATAACGAATATCGGTACCTTCCTGCAATAACACTGTATTGGCCGGGACAACAAAGGTATTAACCTCCCCAAGGTCCATTGAGACTCTTACAAACATGCCCGGTTTCAGGAGGTTGTCACTGTTCGGCAGTTCGAGTTCCACTTCAAATGACCTCGTTGCAGGGTTTATTGTAGGTGCAATAAGGTATACCTTTGCATTGAACTTTTTACCTGCATAAACGTCAGAAGTCACTTCGGCATTCATCCCCTTCCTTATAAGCGGATAATACTGTTCTGAAATATTCAGATTTATTTTCAGGGGATTAACCTGCATTACTGTAACTACCGCAGCCCTTCCGGTTTGTGTAGTGGGGGTTCCCGTATACATTTCACCGTTTTCGAAATATTTCCCGGTTACAACCCCGTCGAAAGGAGCTCTCAAAAGAGTGTTCTCTTCCATAAAGTCCACATTTGTTTTGGTAACGTCATACTGAGTCTTCATCTGGTCATACTGTTGCTGTTTTGCGCTACCTGTCTGAAGCAGGGTATCTATCCTGCCAAGGTCCTTTGCCTGGTTTGCAAGCTGCAGCTTCATCTGGTAAAGCTGGGTTCTGTCCATCAGGAACAGTTTATCTCCTTTCTTTACTTTTGAGCCGACTTCAACATATATCTTATCAACCCTGCCCGGAGTGGAAGGAACAACATTTACTTCTTCAAAAGGCATCACAGTTGCTGTATAATCTATTGTTCTCGAAATTTTTGTCCTAGCCAGAACAGATATTTTTACAGGAATGGCAGCCTTGGCGGTACTGTCTGATGCCTGGGCTTCAGAACCTGTGCCTGCGCTTTTTGATGAGCATGCTGATAACACAAGCATGCCTGTCAGAATTGCCGGAATTAGTTTTAGGTATTTCATTATCAGTAATTTTGAATGTTTCGGTTTGAAGATTATATATTATTAAGAAGTTTATCGAGTGCCAGTTTAGTCTGGAGCAGGTTCATAAGTGCCGAGATGTAATTGTTCTCGGCATCGAGATACAGTGAATTGGATTGTGTCAGGTCGAGGCTTGAAGCCATCCCGTGCTTGTACTTGTTCTTCATGCTTTCATAGACTCTTTTTGCCACTTCTATATTATCTTTCTGACTCTTATACTGCATGTTGGCATTTACAAGATTATACCTGAGCTGCTTTTCCTGGAGCATTAGCTGATCCTTAATCATTTCAGTATTATTCCTTGCTTTTTCCAGGTTTATTTTCGCCTTCTTTATACGGCTGTATTGCTGCCCGCTGCCAAAAATAGGTATTGAGAGTTGCAGCCCGGTCATTGAGTTGGGAAACCACCTGAGCTGATTTACCTTGTCGCCCATACCGTTAGTGCCGTAATTATAGAAGCCTGCCAGTGTAGGAAGCACAGCTGCCTTCTGTGTCTTAAGTGCAAGAGCCGACATCTGTTCCTGTCCTGCCATAAGCTGGTAGTTTATGTTACTGGTATGGTCAAATTCCTGCGATAATAATGCCTCAACATTTATATCAGCTGTCAGGTCCTCAAGAGTCTCCGTAAGCACAACAGGAGTATCGGAGGTTACTCCTAGCTGAAACCTGAGAAGGTTGTAATTCATCTCTATCGTTCTTTGCAATGAGCTCCGGGAATTTTCAACCATAGATACATTTGATTCCATCTGGTCAACATCTGTCGATTCAGCCATACCTGCGGCATACATCACCTTTGTCGACTTGAGTGTTTCATGAAGATTAGCCAGGTTCTCATTAAGTATCTCAAGTGATTTTTCGGATACAAGGATAAGATAATACGCCGATGCAACAGCTTCCTTTGTATCAAGTTCCGATTTTGCAAGATTCTCCTGGCTAAGTCTTTGTGCCAGCTTACTTGTTTCAACACCGATAAAATATGGTGCACTGAACAATACAAGTGATGCCTGTATTGAAGCTGAAGAATTGAATTTGGAACCGAATGTAACTGGTATCAACTCACCGGGCTGGCCGACTAACTCACCGGGTAACAATGTTGTCATGAGCTTCAGGTTATCTGTAAAAGAGCCTGATGCTGTTACCTGTGGCAATCCTGCTGAAACAGCTTCCCAAACGCCGGTTTTTGATGCTGCAACATCCATCCTCGACGAGTTAACCGATTTATTATGCCTTATGGCATATTCCTGAGCATCCTGAAGTGATAACTTAAGTTCACCCTCAGGTGCCTGTGAATGAACTAATCCCCCGGTCAGAAACAGCATCAATATGCCACTTAGAATCTTGCTTTTTTTCATCTGTCAGTAAATTTTATTTAAAAAGTCACCTCTGCCCATATGAGAGAAAGATCTTTTCAGCTTTCATCCTGCACCCATACGGGTTTAATATTTTGTTTACCAAATCTATATTCACTACGGGAATTATCTGAATCTAAAACCTCGATTCCAGTACCTCTATCATCTTAAGACCCTTCTGTGTCGAAATTCCCTTTATGTAATTAATAAAAATGTTCATGATAATATCGTGTCGTGTAAACTGCTCATAAGGAAACAGCTCATTATCAACTATCGATTGTCCCAGCAGGTAAAGACCCCTGTTAACTATATCCGGATCAATATCATCCCTGAAATATCCTTCCTTCACACCATTTTCAATGACTGCCTGGTTATTCCTGAATTCAGCCATGGCACTTATATCTGCTGCTTTTACAAGTACATCATGATGATATTTCTTAAGATCGGCAAAAAATGCCGGGCTCATTGCATGAAAATGATCCCTGCTCATCTCAAGCAGTCTGAATATTGCCTCAATGGAATTATCCGAGTCACCAAGCACTTTCTCTATCATTAATTTTTGTTTCCCCGCCATCATCCTGAGTACACTCATTATCAGGTCATCCTTATCTGCAAATGTCTCGTATATTGTTCGTTTCGACATCCCCAGGTTAGCTGCAATGGAATCCATCGTTACCGACTTTATACCATAGGTCCTGAATAAACCGGCAGCTTCTTCTGCAATCCTTTTTCTTACATCCATCAGGTTAAATTATCCGAAATATTTAAAACAATACAAAAATGAGAAAACTTTTTTAGTTTTAAAAGTTTTAAAAGTTAAATTTCGGATAAATTCCGTGAAACAATGTATTTTACCGGTGAATGACGGAAAGAATATAAAAAGGTTGCGCACAGCGACATATAAAAAACATTCCCAAAAATCAGAAATAAATGCTATTTTTGTTTTGCGCTTATACTTCCTACCAGTAATGCAGGAAAGACAGGAAAAGTAAAGGAGCGCACTGAAGTTCTTCATGCTCACAGCGAATGAGCAATCCTGACATTACACCAACATTATCTAATTTCTTAAATTTATAAAATATGAATACATCCAAGACAATTTACCAGGTAGATGCTTTCTCTGCCGTACCTTTCAAAGGTAATCCTGCCGGAGTATGTATCCTCGATTCGGAGATTTCTGTTAACAGGATGCAGAACCTTGCAATGGAGATGAATCTTGCGGAGACTGTGTTTGTACTGCCGGTTGAAGACGGGTACAAATTAAGGTTTTTCAGCCCCGAAACTGAGATTAAGTTATGCGGGCATGCAACTCTTTCTGCCTCTCATATTTTATATGAAACGGGTATGGTCGACAGTCGTGAGGAGATTAAGTTCGCCTGTAAAGCGGGTGGACTTGTTGTGAAGAAGCGTGGTAACTGGATAATAATGGATTTCCCGTCCTATAAGATTGAAAAAATTGATAAAAAGGAAGAATTCAGAAAGATAACACGGATAGATCCTGTTGAGCTGTACAAGACAAATGCTGGATGGTACCTTGCATTAATGAGAAATGAGAGTGATGTCAAATCGCTGCATCCCGATTTTGAATCAATGAGAAATTCGGAATACGGAGATATTATGGTTACAGCTGAAACAGATGATCAGAAGTTCGATTTCTGTGTCCGGTGTTTTGCTCCCGGATTCGGGATAGATGAAGATCCTGTGACTGGGTCGGCCCATTGTGCCCTTGTTCCTTTCTGGAAAATGAAAACAGGCAGGAACGATTTTATTTCTCACCAGGTTTCAAAGAGAGGCGGTATTCTGAAAGTATCAATGAAGGACGACAGGGTTGAAATATCAGGTCATGCAAAAACTGTTTTCCGTACTGAGATACTTGTCTGAAATGATTTGAAGAAAACAGATCTTCAAATCTGTAATTTCAAAAAATATGATTATCAGAAATGAATATGAATTTTTCTTTTCTTATATTTTCACCCTTAACCCAGCCTTCCCCCAAAGGGGAAGGAGCAATAGTATCAAGTTATTCTATGGGCCATTCCCCCTGGGGGATCCCGGTAACTCCCGGTAGCTATCTGGACAGGAATGAAAGACGGGAAAGCACAAGAGAATATATTGCTTAAACAAAATCATCATTATAATATACAGGTTCATATAATTAACTATTTCTGACATACGTTATAAAAATAAAATTGCTAATCAATAAAACAGAATTAACAAATCATGAAACAAGATCCGGATTCAAGAATTGAAGAACTGGGGCTGACATTACCGCCTGCGCCCCAACCTGTGGGAGTTTACAAGCCCGTACTTGTAGTCGGCAATTTCCTTTATGTTTCAGGGCAGGGTCCTGTAAAAGATGATGGCACCCTGATGAAAGGTAAGCTGGGCTCCGATCTCGACACCGATGAGGGTAAGCTGGCTGCACGACAGGTAGGGCTTACAATGCTATCAACAATAAAGACCCATTTCGGTGACCTGAAAAAAATAAAAAGGCTTGTTAAAGTTCTGGGCATGGTTAACAGTGCTCCTAATTTTGAGCAGCACCCTGCTGTTATTAACGGTTTTAGCGAGCTGATGGCAGAAGTCTTTGGAAATGAAAACGGCGTTGCTGTAAGAAGTGCCGTTGGTATGACTCTTCCTCTTAATATAACTGTTGAGGTTGAAGCAATGTTTGAACTTTACTGAAAAAAAATGGATAACCTGGAACCGGTAACGGATAACTGGTACGAAATTGATAATGCTGCTGAGGTGTCATCACCTTCATTACTTATTTATCCCGATCGTATTGAAAGCAATATCAGGAAGCTTATTGAAATAGCCGGAAATGTTGAAAGACTGCGCCCGCATGTCAAATCGCACAAAATGGCCGAGGTTGTAAAGCTTCAGATGAAATATGGAATAACAAAATTTAAAAGCTCCACGATAGCAGAAACGGAAATGGTAGCCAGGTGCGGCGCATCTGATATTATTTTTGCCATGCAGCCGGTCGGACCGAATATTGAAAGATTTTTCAGGCTTAAAAAGGAATTTCCCGGAGTCAATATATCGTGTATTGCCGATTCTGAGGAGATAATAATAAAACTGTCGGAAATGGCCAGGAAAACCGGACTTGAAACAGGTGTATGGCTCGATATCAACTCCGGGATGAACCGGTCGGGCGTTGCACCTGGAGAGAAGGCAGTAAGGCTCTATGACAGGATATTTGATTCACCTATGCTTGTTGCCGAAGGCTTACATGTTTATGATGGTCAAATCCATGACAAGGATTTTGATATACGCAAGAAGGTGTGCGACGAATCATTCAGCCAGGTTGAATACCTGACAGATGAACTTCAGAGAGATGTAGGTCCGGTTAAAATAGTAGCAGGAGGGACACCTACATTCACTGTACATGCCATGAGAAAAGGAGTAGATCTGAGTCCGGGTACACCCCTGCTGTGGGACTGGGGATACGGATCTTCCTTTGCTGATATGCCTTTCCTTAATGCTGCTGTTTTACTAATGAGGATAATAAGTAAACCAGCCAAGGAAACACTCTGCCTCGACCTGGGACATAAAGCCATAGCTGCTGAGATGCAGCCCCCAAGGGTTAATATCTTTGGAATCAGAAGGTATAAAATGTCAATTCACAACGAGGAACATCTCGTTATAAATACACGCGACGCCGACAATTTCAGAACGGGCGACGTCATGTACGGCATCCCCTGGCATATCTGTCCCACTGTCGACCGTCACGACACTGCAAATGTTGTTGTTGATCACAGGGTTACAGGCCAGTGGATCATTGATGCCCGCAGGAGAAAAATTACTTTTTAACAGGCCTGAGAGGTGAAAAAAGAAAAATATTTCATAGCCGACGGACATCTCGACCTGGCAATGAATGCCCTTGAGTGGAACCGCGATCTGAGAATGAACGTGGAAGAAATCAGGCAGAGTGAGACAGGAATGACTGATAAGCCCGACAGGGCCAGTGGAACTGTTAGTCTACCGGCAATGAAAGCCGGCAATATAGGACTATGTTTCGCCACCCAGATTGGAAGGTATGTAAAACCAGGCAGTAAGCTGCCGGGCTGGAGATCGCCGGA
>DATFLA010000640.1:0-7235 GCA_035268305.1 Bacteroidales bacterium
ACTGCAACTCCTGACAGTGAAATTAATGTCAGTATAACTCACCAGACAGTCTCGGGCAATGCCGATACAGCACGTATAACAACATATAACAGGTCGTATACAATAAACAAGGATACTTCGATTGTATCCGATTCTTCATCCTTAATTGTTGCCGCACCTGATGAAACAGGCAAAATGAATATCATTAAGAGGGGCGATAATATTGGTCCAAACTCTAATGCTGTCTATATGAAGCAACAGGATTTCCTTAACTGGGTGAGGAAAAGGAGGGATGAGTTCAGGAATATGACAGACAGGATGATAGTGGAAATGTATAACTGGGAAAGATCACTTGAACTGAATGACAGCCAGGTGGAAACTGCTTTAAGTCGCTCGCTCCGGTACCAGGGCATTACCACTCCTTATGAATATGCCATTATAAAAGGAGGAAAGGTAGAGCAGGGGAAATATAAAAAAGCTTCAAAAAATGAGTTCCTGAGGACAACTTACTGGGTAAGACTATTCCCCGATAATATTATAAGGCAGGACCTTGTTCTTGCAGTGATCTTTCCAGAGAGAACCAACTATGTTCTTGGCAGTATCGGCTGGTTGCTGGGAGGATCGCTAATATTTTCACTCTTCATCCTTCTTACATTCGCCCTGAGCCTTTATTTTATAATAAGTCAGAAGAAGATTTCGGAGATGAAATCCGATTTTATCAATAACATGACGCATGAGTTCAAAACACCTATTGCGACAATTTCCCTTGCAGCCGATACAATAAATAATCCCAAGGTGATAGGCGATGAAACAAGGATAAGGCATTTCATCGATATGATAAAAAAGGAGAACAGCAGGATGAACAAGAAGGTGGAGACTATCCTGCAGATAGCCTCACTCGATAAAAAGGAGATTGAATTCAGATTTGAATGCGTATCAGTACATGATATTATCCAGCATGCCCTTGAGACTATAGAAATACAGGTTCAGCAGAGAAACGGTGAGATAATACTGCACCTCGATGCTGAGCATCCTGAGATATTCGGCGACTTTGATCATCTTACCAACCTTGTAAATAACCTGCTCGACAATGCAATAAAATATTCACCGGAAACACTTGAGATTACTGTTTCTACCGAAAACAAAGAAAAAGGTGTAATTTTGTCAGTTGAAGATAAAGGAATAGGAATGAGTAAAGCAGTTCAAAGTAAGATATTCGAGAGATTTTACCGCCAGAGTTCCGGTAATATACATGATGTAAAAGGATTTGGACTGGGACTAAATTATTCGAGGGCAATTGTGGAAGCTCATAAAGGGAATATTACAGTTACAAGTGAACCAGGTAAAGGAAGCCGGTTCGATATATATTTACCATTTAACCTGGAGAACTAGATTATGACGAATAAAGCAGCAAAAATATTTTTAGTGGAAGATGACCTTAGTTTTGGTTCTGTACTCAAGTCATATCTTGAAATAAATGATTTCATCGTTGAGTGGGTTGATGATGGTAAATATGCAATAGAACATTTCAGGAAAGGAGTTTTCAGTATATGTATCCTCGATATCATGCTTCCGCATGTCGATGGCTTCACTATAGCCAATGAGATACGACAGATAAACACCGATGTGCCTATTATATTCCTTACTGCAAAGAAGCTTAAGGACGATGTGCTTAAGGGCTACGGTGCAGGTGGTGATGATTATATAACAAAACCATTCGATACAGATATCCTGCTTGCTAAGATAAAGGCTATCCTTGCAAGGCGCGATTCCCAGTCGGCTTCAAAGGATATCTACGAGATCGGTAAGTTTATTTTCAATTCAAAGTTAAGGACACTCACAATTGGTGATGATGAGAAAAAACTATCACCAAAGGAGGCTCAGCTTCTTGAATTACTTGCACTGAACCCGAATTCCCTTATCAGCAGGGAGCTGGCTCTTAAAAAGATATGGGGTGCTGATGATTATTTTACGGCACGCAGCATGGATGTGTACATTACCAAGCTGAGGAAGTTTCTTTCGGAAGATCCTGAGATTAATATTAAAAATATCCACGGCGCCGGATTCCAGCTGATTATCAGGGAAGATTGATCTTCAGGTTGTTCTTCCTGAACTGAAGGGGCAGGAGATCGGCCACACTCCCGGTAATAAGTGTTTTGTCTTTCCCTGACAGTATTATCTTTATATTTTTCCCGTTTCTCGATTCTTCCTCTGCAATTACCTGCCGGCAGTTACCGCATGGTGTAACAGGTTCCTCTGTTAATCCCTCGTCTGTCATGGCTGCTATTGCTATAGCCACGGGCTTGTCGTCAGAGTAGTTGGACACGGCATACGACAGGGCATTTCTTTCAGCGCAGATACCGGAAGGAAATGCAGCATTCTCAACATTCGTGCCGCATACTATCCTGCCGCTTTCAAGTTTTACGGCAGCTCCTACCCTGAACCTTGAATAAGGTGCGTAGGCATTTAAAGCAGAGTTCCTTGCGGCTTCTATCATCTCCTTCGTTTCCTCATCGAGGCCGGACTGGTTTTCTGCTTCCATGTAGGATATTGTAATCTTCTTTTTCTTTATCATATCTTCATCTACAATATTGGATCTAAAGGTAATAAATATTGTTAATATTGATTCCGGCAATGCCTGCATACGTCTTCATTGTGTTTAATAATCCGTCACGGGCAATTCACAGTTTATAATTTCGTTAATAACTTTGATAAAAACAGGATTTATCAACAATTGAGGGCTTGGATGTCCGTTTACATTTTTCCTATTTTTGTCAAAAAGATTATGGTTCATAAGGCTTTTATTCATATTACAGCACTAATATTACTTGCAGGTATGTTTTCATGCAGAGCCTACAGGCCTTTGGCCTCATCGCCTCCGCCTGCACCATCTTTAACAAATGCGGAATACATAAGGCAGTACAGCAATCTTGCTGTGAGCGAGATGAAAAGAACCGGCATCCCGGCGAGCATAACACTCGCCCAGGGCATGATAGAGTCTGATTGTGGTCACAGCAGGCTGGCCCGTGAGGCCAATAACTACTTCGGGATAAAATGTCATAACGACTGGAATGGTCCGACGATACATCATAATGACGACCGCAGGAATGAGTGTTTCAGAAAATACCCAAAACCGGAGGAGTCATTTTATGATCATTCTGATTTCTTACGGTCGGGATCGCGTTACAGCTTTCTCTTCAAGCTCAATCCTACCGATTATAAAGCCTGGGCAAGGGGACTAAAGAGGGCCGGCTATGCTACCAATCCCGATTATGCCAATATGCTTATACGGACGATAGAGGAAAATGACCTGATGAAATACGACAATGGCTATACAGCCGTTGCTGATGTTACGGATAAGAATGATTCAGGCAATTATCAGCCAGGAACCTCTGTTTTGCCCGGTCCCGGACCTGCAGCAGGCAGCACGGGAGGTAATTTTGTTATGGAAAGGCCACGGAGGATAATGGAGAATAACAGGATCAGGTATATCATAGTGAAGGATGGCGAGACAAAAGACAGGATAGAGGACGAGTTTCAGCTTCTGAAATGGGAGCTGGCACGATACAATGAACTTCCGTCCGACTTCAGAGTTGTGCCCGGACAGGTACTGTACCTGCAGCCCAAGCGATCGAAGGCTGAGGCGGGTAAGGACTATTATACTTCAGAAGAAGGAGATACAATGTATATGATCTCCCAGAAATTCGGTATCAAAATGAAGGATCTTTACGAGATGAACAGGATGGATAGTGGTACCGAGCCGGCACCCGGGACAAAAATATGGCTCAGGAAAATAAAGCCTGTCAATCAGCTTTAATATTGTACCCTGTGAGGTCGAAACCCCTCAGGAACTCATCGGCATTCATTTTCCTTTTACCTTCGGGCTGCAGGCTTACAATATCTATAAACCCTTTTTTGCAGGCTATTCTAAGTGTCTTCTTATTGCCGGCGACTATGTCCCCCGGCTGCAGATCATGATACTCCTCCTCAAAAAGGCTCTCATGGACCTTAAACATAATTTCTTCACCTTTCCTGCCCACAAAATAAGACCTTGCACAGGGGTAGGGGGCTAATCCCCTTATGAAATTATTTATCACTGCCGGTTCATTATCCCAGTTGATAATACAGAAATCGGGAGTTATCTTGGGAGCTGTCTTAATCGTTTCCCCCGGGACAATAAGCTCGGACTGTGGTATTGGCTTCACGCTTCCACCGGCGATGGCTTCTATTGTCCTGATAACGAGCCTGGCACCGTGCTTCATCAGCCTGTCGTGCAGGTCGCCGGCATTTTCGAAGGGGAAGATATGAAGCTCTTCCCTCATAAGGATATTACCAGTATCTATCTTGTCGTCGATAAAGAAAGTAGTAACGCCTGTTACTGTTTCACCGTTTATGATGACATGGTTGATGGGAGCGGCACCCCTGTACTGAGGCAGGAGTGAGGCGTGAAGGTTAATCGTTCCTATTGACGGTATCCTCCAGACCACCTCCGGGAGCATCCTGAAAGCCACAACGATGAAGAGGTCGGCTTTAAGCTGCTCAAGGGCTTTGATGAAATCAGGATCTTTCAGGTTGCCGGGCTGCAGGACGGGAAGGTAGCTGAATTCTGCAAATTCCCTTACAGCGGATTTCCTCAGTTTACGTCCTCTTCCAGCTTGTTTATCAGGCGTTGTGACAACAGCAACAACATTCAGCCCGTTCATCAGGAGCGAACCGAGAGTTGACACGGCGAACTCAGGCGTGCCCATAAATACTATCCTGAGGTTTTTCATATAGCCTTAGTAGCTGTTTAACACAAAATTATCAAAATGATCAGTCTTTTGCAATGTGTTTATAACACGACAGGTTATGTCCCATCTTATTTGCTTTTGTCTCCAGATAAAACTGGTTATGCGGATTTGGTTCAACAACAAGAGGAATTGTCTCAACGATCTTAATGCCATAACCTTCCAGTCCTGCTCTTTTAACGGGGTTATTGGAGATAAGCCTGACCTTTCCCAGTCCCAGTTCACGCATTATGCTGGCACCGACACCATAGTCCCTTTCATCCTCCGCGAATCCCAGTTCCAGGTTTGCCTCCACCGTATCCATTCCTTCTTCCTGCAGCCTGTAGGCTTTTATCTTGTTAAGTAATCCAATGCCCCTGCCTTCCTGGCTGAGGTAGATAACAACACCTTTCCCTTCAGCTTCAACCATTTCCATGGCTTTATGAAGCTGCGGTCCGCAGTCGCATCTCAGCGATCCGAAGATATCGCCTGTGAAGCAGGAGGAGTGAAGGCGAACGAGTACAGGTTCATCCTTTGTCCATGATCCTTTCACAAGAGCAGCATGTTCGAGCCCGTTGCTTATCTGGCGGAAGGGTATGAATTCAAAATCGCCCCTTGTGGTGGGGAGGCTGACCCTTTCACCTTTTTCTATTATTGAATCGCGTTCAAGGGTATACTGGATAAGGTCCTTGATAGTAATTATCCTGATCCCGAATTTTTCCCTTATGACAGTAAGGTCTTTAAGTCTTGCCATCGATCCGTCATCATTCATAATCTCCACAAGAGCCCCTCCGGGTCTTAGTCCTGCCATACGGGTAAGATCGACCACGGCTTCGGTATGACCGGCTCTTCTGAGAACACCTTTGGCCTTGGCCTTGAGCGGAAAGATATGACCGGGTCTGCCCAGGTCCGATGGTTTTGTAGCCGGATCTACAAGCGCCTTTATGGTGAGAGCCCTGTCTTTTGCCGATACACCTGTTGTAGTTTCATTATTAAGAAGATCTACTGACACAGTAAACTGTGTGGAGTGAAGAGAAGTATTGATGCCCACCATCAGGTCGAGCTCCAGTTCCTCACATCTCTCTTCGGGCAGGGCTGTACATATAAGTCCCCTCCCGTATTTTGCCATAAAATTTACTATTTCCGGAGTTATAAGTTCTGCGGAGCAGATAAAATCACCTTCATTTTCCCTGTCCTCATCATCGACAACAATCAAAAGCTTTCCCTGCCTGATATCCTCAATGGCTTCTTCAATTGTATTCAGTTTAATATCATCCATTTTTTTTTAAATATTTTGTTCAGGTATATCCTTGCCGTTTTTCCCGTCTGAGGGTAACCTGAAAATGAAATCCCTTATTTTCTTTAAAAACAGAACGTATGTATCAACGTTCATTATTGTAGAATCGGTTGTGGCCTTATAGGTAAGGAACACCCCTATCGGAAGCAGGATATAGGAAGCGGCCCACATACCTGCGAAAGTACCTACTACGTCCTCTTCAACAAGTTTCTGCGCTGATATTGAAATTACATAATAGATCACGAAGAAGAAGATTGAGATGACAGCAGGTGTCCCTAAACCTCCTTTTCTTATTATTGCTCCCAGGGGTGCCCCGATAAAGAAGAAGACAAGACAGGCAAATGACATTGTCAGTTTCTTATTCCATTCCACCTCGTATCTTTTAATAGTCTTCACATCGAAATGCAGCGATTCGGTCTTTTGTGTCAGGCTGTTTGTGGCATCTTTTATGCTTTCTATAGCATTGGCAAGCACATTTCTCTTGTCCATAAGCGACACGGAGTCGAAGATAGCATCTGTTTTGAAAGTAGAGAACCTGTGAGCAGTATCTTTCCCGAAATCCCTTGCAAACTTGCTGGGAGCAAAATATTCCTTCCGGAATATCTTATTTGTAATAAAATCATTGAACTGGTTATTAACCTTGTTCACATATTTCTTGTTGAGGGAATCAATATAGAATGTCAGCTCCGAAATGTTTTTCATGGATGCAGTTGATTTAAACAATCCCTGCTCACTTCTCTCCAGGTCGAACCCGCTTAAAGGAATAACAATGCTCTGTTCCTTGAAATAATCTTTCCTCGAAGGGTATTTTCTTGAAGCAGGAAGCATGTTCTTTTCAAGCATCTCGTTGTATGCATATCCGCTATAGAGAGTCATTATCAATCCTGTTTCATCAGGAGTCAGTTTCATATAGCCGGAATCGGCCAGTATGACATGTGTGTCACCTCTTCTGTCGCGCTGGTCGTATATTATAAGGTTCTCGAGTTTATTTGTTTCCGGATCCTTTTTTGTTATTTTAATGCTGAAGTCAGGCACACCGCTGTAGAAGGTACCTGCCTGGATGTTTATATCGGGTTTCTTCTTACGTATATCGAAGAGGAGCGTACGGGCCTGTTCCGTAGAGTAGGGTAGTACGTTGTTAGAGAAGAAGAATGATATCACGGCAATGAAACCGAGAAGGAGGATAAGAGGCC
>DATFLA010000641.1:0-2535 GCA_035268305.1 Bacteroidales bacterium
GCAGCGCTGAAAGAATTTAATCCTGATATTGTGATTTCGGATTATATGATGCCTTCTTTTAACGGCCTTCAAGCTTTAAAAGACTCAAGGGAACATGATCCTCTGATACCGTTTATCCTCTTTACCGGTTCCACTAATGAAGAAATAGCCGTGGATTGTATGAAAGCCGGGGCTTCCGATTATGTCATTAAGGAACATATGACAAGGTTGCCTTTTGCTGTTTTTGAGGTTATGGAACAGGCAAGGGCACAAAAAGAAAAACTGGAAGCTGATCACCTCCTGGAGATGAGCCATCGTTCCCTTAATACTCTTATTAGCCACCTGCCTGGTATTGTATACAGGTGCCGCAATGATGCTGCACGGACGATGGAATATATAAGCAGGGTATCAGACGATATTATAGGTTACAGTACGGATGAGTTAGTCTTTAATGAGAAAGTCTCTTTTGATGAAACAATACATTATGATGATCGCGATTATGTTAGGAAAGAAATAAATAAAGCTGTTAAGCATAAAGAGCAGTATCACATAAAATACAGGATTGTAAAAAAAGATGATAATATTATCTGGGTCTGGGACAATGGTGAAGGTATTTTTGATGACAAAGGTAACTTACTGTATCTCGAAGGTTTTATAACTGATATTACAAGTCAGAAGCTTGCCGAGGATTCCCTGAAGGAAAGCAGGCAGCTTTTTGAAACACTGGCCAAGGCTGCACCTGTTGGAATATTCCGGACAAAAGCTGATGGGTATACTACTTATGTGAATCCTCGCTGGACTGAACTGGCCGGCATAACTGCTGAGAAAGCCCTGGGCAATGGCTGGCTTAAAGCTGTTCATCCAAGCGACAGGGATATGTTATCAGGGAAATGGAATGCCGATGTGTTACAGAAAAAAACTTCCTATGCAGAATATCGTTTTCTCAGGCCCGACGGAACCGTATGCTGGGTTATTGGTAATGCCGTTCCTGAACATTCCGCAGGCAAAATATTCGGGTATATCGGCACAATAACCGACATTACAGAAAGACACCTTGCTGATATTGAATTGCATAAATTGTCGAGAGCAGTGGAGCAAAGTCCCGTATCCGTTATTATTACCGATACTAAAGGCATAATAGAATATGTTAATCCCAAAATGTGTGCTGTTACAGGTTATTCACAGGAAGAACTTATTGGAAAAAATCCGCGGATACTTAGCACGAAAGAAAAATCAAAGGAGGAGTATAAAGAGCTTTGGGATACTATTAAAAGCGGTAACGACTGGTCGGGAGAGTTCCATAATAAAAAGAAAGGAGGCGAACTTTACTGGGAAAGTGCAACAATATCACCGGTAAGAAATGAAAGGAATGAAATAACCCATTTTCTCGGTATTAAGGAAGATATTTCGGAGAAAAAGCGCACAGAACAGGTTCAGAAAGCTCTCTTTGAGATTTCAAGTGCTGTTGTGACAAATACCGAGCTTGATTCTCTTATTGATATTATTAAAAATCAGATTGGTACTATTCTCGATTCCCGTAATTTTTACCTGGCATTATATGATGAGAAATCCGGTAATTTTTATTCCCCGCTTACAAGAGATGAAAAAGATAATTTTGTAACCTGGCCGGCCGGTAAATCACTAACATGGTATGTAGTGAAGAACAACAGGTCCGTGGTGCTTAAAAAGGATGATATCCTGGAGCTAATAAAAAGAGGAGAGGCACAGCTTGTTGGGACTATAGCAGAGTGCTGGATAGGAGTACCTCTGAATGTGAATGAAAAGACTCGCGGGGCATTTGTTCTGCAGAGTTATGATAATCCTGACGCTTATGGTACCATGGATATTAATATGCTCGAATTTATTGCCAATCAGATAAGCCAGTCTATTCAGCGTCAGGATGCAATTACCGGGCTCAGGGAAGCTCTAAGGAAAGCTGAAGCCGGCGACAGGCTTAAGACTACCTTCCTGAATAATATATCGCATGAAGTGCGGACACCTCTTAATGGTATTCTTGGATTCTCGGAGCTTATTGCTAAACCGGACCTCTCTGAAAAAGACAGGAGGGATTCTCTTGATATGCTGGCTGAAAGCAGCGACAGGCTGCTTAATACAATAACAAATTACATGGATATTTCGCTGCTTACCTCGGATACCCTAACAATTCATAATAAGAATTTTAGTCCTGTCCGTGTTCTCAATGATATTTTTGAAAAATATAAAAACCTTTGCGATAAAAGAAATCTGTTGCTTATTCTTGATATACCTGCTCAAACAGAAGACCTTTCCATATATTCTGATCCTGAGATATTCAGAAAAATAATCTCCCATTTCCTCGATAATGCTGTTAAATTTACAGTTGCCGGTACAATAACTTTTGGATTCAGGGTTAAGGATGAAAAACTCGAGTTTTATGTGCGGGATACCGGGATTGGGATCAATTCCGCATCAACTGACAGTATCTTTGAACGGTTCATTAAAGATGAGAGGGGAGTTATGAAGAATACTGAAGGCAGCGGACTTGGTCTTTCAATTGCAAAGGGTATGTCGTTGCTT
>DATFLA010000642.1:0-5137 GCA_035268305.1 Bacteroidales bacterium
CCTGGCCCATGTCCTTTTTATTGATGAGAAAAGAGGGAATCGGGTTAAATTTTATTCTTTTGACAACTTTTTGAATGAAAAGTGCTGATAAATGGATTTCTTTGCCAAAAAAAAATTAGCAGATAACATGAGCAGGTCAGGTAAAAACAAGCCTGAAGTGAAAAATAATAAGAACGGGAAACTGATAAGTATAGTCAGGCCTTACAGGGGCATAGTTATTGTTATGATAATCATGGCCCTTGCCGGCAATGCTATAAACCTGTTCATTCCAAAAATAATAGCACAGGGAATAGATGCATTTTCGGCTAACCGGTTTAATGCATCATCGATTGTAATTGAGTTTCTTGCAGCCGCCTTCGGAATATTTATTTTTACTTTTGCACAGAGTGTAATACAGACCTTCACTTCCGAGAGAGTGGCAAAGGACATTCGTTCAAAGCTTTCCAACAAGTTATCGCAACAGAGTTATACATTCATCCTTAAGTCGAATCCGTCCCGGTTGCTTACCAACCTGACAACTGATACCGATTCTGTTAAGATGTTCATTTCTATGGCTCTAGTTACAATAATATCTTCCTTTTTTGTCATTGCCGGAGCCACAGCATTGCTTATGTCGATCAACTGGCGGCTTGCATTGACTGTGATTGCAATTGTTCCTGTGATCGCAATGACATTTTTTATTGTTTTCAGGAAGGTAAGGGTTTTATTCAGGAGAAGCAGGGAATTAATTGACTGGCTCAACAGGATAATAACTGAGAGTATCATGGGATCGGCGCTAATCAGAGTGCTTAATTCACAGCAGCCTGAAAGTGTTAAATTTCTTGAGGCCAACCTGGAATCGAAAAACGTCGGACTTGCAATTGTCCGGCTTTTTTCCACTCTTATTCCCGTTATAATGTTCGTCTCTAACCTTGCAGTTGTAACGATACTTGCCCTGGGAGGCCATTATGTTGTAATGGGAACATTGTCACTCGGTAATTTCGCTGCCTTTAACAGTTATCTTATCATGCTTATCTTTCCGATAATGATGATAGGGTTCATGAGTAATCTTATTGCATCAGCTTCTGCTTCTTACGGCAGGATTCAGGTGGTCATGAACGCTCCTCCCAGCGAGGAAGCCGGATTTATTGAATCTGACATAAGGGGAGATCTCGTTTTAAAGAATATATGTCTTAGTTATGGTGAAAAGCCCATACTTAAGAATATTTCATTTACTGTAAAAGAGGGCAGCAGAACCGCTATAATTGGTCCTACTGCTGCCGGGAAAAGCCAGCTGCTGTACCTGCTTACAAATATTTTACCACCCGATTCAGGCAGTATAGAGATTGACGGTGTTGATATTGAAAAATACTCCAGAGAGAAATTTCATGGCCAGGTAGGTTTCGTTTTCCAGGACAGTGTGATTTTTAATATGAGTCTGAGAGAGAATATCGCTTTCAATGAGGAAGTAACGGAGGAATCGATGAAAAAGGCGATTGAGACTGCTGAACTGAAGGAGTTTATTGAGAGACTGCCGGAAAAACTCAATACTATTGTATCTGAACGCGGGGCAAGTCTTTCCGGCGGACAAAAGCAACGTATTATGCTTGCACGTGCACTGGCCCTTAATCCCAGTATCCTATTGCTTGATGATTTTACATCAAGGGTCGACAGGCAGACTGAGAATAAAATATTATGTAATCTTCAGAATAACTATCCGGAGATGACACTCGTTTCGGTCACTCAGAAAATTGCACCTGTAAGGCACTTTGAACAGATAGTACTGCTGATGGAGGGCGAGATAGTCGCAGCGGGAACACATAAGGAGCTTTTGAATATATCTCCTGAATATAATCAGATATACAGTTCACAAAGAAGTACCCGGCATTATGAATTATAATCTTAACCAGATAGCTGAAAAGGCAGGGAAGAAGGTGTCGGGGCTGGGTTCTCTGAAGAAACTCATTACAATTATCGGGGGGGAAGGCCGTAATGTGGCAGTGGCTTTTTCAGCTATTTTCCTGAATGCCGGGTTAAATCTCCTGGGTCCATACCTGGTAGGTTATACAATAGATACGTATGTTCAGACTAAACATTATCATGGTGTGCTTGTTTTCTCCGGTATTCTTATTGGCCTGTATATCATTGCCTTTATTGTAAACTATGCCCAGATGAGGCTCATGGGAGGCATTGGACAAAGAATGCTTTACAGCCTGAGGAATTCGGTATTTAATAAACTCCAGGAATTACCGGTTGACTTTTTCAACCAGAATAAAGCCGGAGATCTGATATCAAGAATAAATAATGATACTGACAAGGTAAACCAGTTCTTTTCGCAATCGTTGATGCAGTTCATAGGAAGCCTAATAACAATGACCGGTGCAGGTATCATAATGCTTGTTATTAACCTTCCTTTAGGTCTGGCGGCACTCGGACCCGCATTGTTATTATGGATCTTTACAAGGGCTGTTTCCCCGTGGATAAGACGGAAGAATGCAGCAAGCCTGAAAAGCATTGGTATATTGTCGGCCGAGGTGCAGGAAAGCCTTGCCAATTTCAAAGTTATTGTTGCCTTCAACAGGCGTGATTACTTTCGCAAACGATTTGAGGAAGCAAACCAGGATAATTATAAAAAAGCTGTTAAGGCAGGTATTGCGGGTAATATTCTTACACCTGTATATTCATTTGCATCTAACCTGGGCAAACTTATTGTTCTGGCACTTGGTATATGGCTTATAATAAAAGGACATTTTACTGTCGGGCTACTTGTTAGCTTTATTGTCTATGTAACTAATTTTTATAATCCGCTTCGCCAGATGGCTAATCTGTGGTCTAATTTCCAGCTTGCACTGGCTGCATGGGACAGGATTTCCCTCTTGCTTTCATTTGAATCTAATCTCAAGATAATTGAGGACAATGGTGAACGGGAAGGTTACGATCTTGTACATTTCGACAATGTTTCATTCAGCTATCCCAATGGTAAGGAGGTTCTTCATAAAGTAAGTTTCAGATTACAGAAAGGTAAGACATATGCTTTTGTTGGTCCTACAGGAGGAGGTAAGACAACCACTGCATCTCTTATTTCACGACTCTACGATGCAACCCGTGGTAAAGTAATGCTCGACGGGAAGGATATCAGAACATATACTCCCGGGGAAAGAACATCCAGAATCGGTTTTATTTTGCAGGACCCGTTCCTGTTCTCAGGTACAGTGAGGGATAATATCCTTTATGGTAATCCTGAAAATAACGGACGGAACGGGGAGAACCTGTCAGAAATTCTCGATGACGCTCAGCTGGGTGTGCTTTTAGCGCGTTTTGACGAGGGTCTCGATACGGAGATAAAAAACGGAGGTGATGGTCTCAGCCTTGGGCAGAAACAGCTGATTGCCTTTATGAGAACTATTATCCGGAAGCCTGAACTGCTTATACTTGATGAGGCAACCGCAAATATTGATACTGTTACTGAACAACAGCTTGAAGCAATCCTTAAGGGACTTCCTGAATCAACTACACGTGTCATAATTGCCCACCGGCTAAACACTATAGAAAATGCAGATGAGATATTTTTTGTCAATTCAGGCAAAGTAATCCATGCCGGTTCTTTTAATGAAGCTCTCGACCTGCTGATGCATGGTGAAAAAGAAAGCTGATTCATTGATTAGTTCAATTCTGTACTTCAACTGTTTGAAAATTAAATCTTAATAAGTACTTTTATTGGTATTTTGCCGGCAGTTGGTCCGGGCTGATTTTATATATCCTTTCGAGGAAAAAACTATCTTTGAAACAAGAAAACCCGTTAACCTGAAATATAATGGCAGCTTATGTAGAAAGATCCGCTGTTTCGTTATGTCTTGAAATATTGAAAGACCCCGATCGCAAATCATTGGTAAGGATAATTTACGAAGCTATTTGCCTTATGTTTGTACAGAGAGAGTTGCCTGTGCATTATTTCAGCAGGTATCTTTTCAAGAAGCATGTAAGGAATATAAGGGATTTTATACCCAACAGGCTTCTCGGATATAAGATTACGCCGAACTTTAACGATAACAAAGCAAAGGAAGTACTCGATAATAAACTCTTTTTCGATTTTTATTACAGGCAGTTTGACTTACCAGTTCCACAAATACTGATGTATAATTTCAGGAATATGTTTGTGCTGGCAGGTAAGGTAAAAAGGATAAATAATCCGGAAGAATTCACAGATCTCCTGGAAAAGCTGTTCGACGAAAATAAAAATGTCGGGTCTGTTATTATAAAAAAGACTGTAGCCGGCTCATGTGGTACCAATATTTTTAAATTGTATGGCAGGGAGGTGAGAGAGAAAGAGGCACTTGTTAAGAGAATTTTTAATGAGGTTATTAAAACCGGCTTTCTTTTTCAGAAGACTCTTGTTCAGCATCCCGATCTTGACAATCTTAATCCATCATGCCTTAATACTGTCAGGATTGATACATTTATAGATAAAGATGGCAACAGTGAAGTAATTTCTGCATACCTGCGAATGAGTATTTCCAATAATTTTATAGATAATATCTCCTCAGGAGGTTGCCAGGTTGGAATAGATACGGAAACAGGGAAACTGAAAGAACATGGCTACGCACCGTTCAGATCGGTAGGTGTGACAGTATTTGAGAAACACCCGGTTACAGGATTAGTGTTTAGAGATTTTCAGTTACCTTTCTTTGAAAAGGTCAGGGAACTTGCCGTTAAAACATCGCAGTGCATGCCTGCTCTTCGACTGGTTGGATGGGATATAGCTATATGCAGGGATGGCCCCGTTCTTGTCGAAGGGAATTCCGACTATGATATAAATGGTAATGATCTTGCTTACGGTGGCTATTTCAGGAATCCGGTTTTCAGGAAGGTTCTCCGGGAGATCAATTATCCTGTCCGCAACGACAGGAGCAGGTAATTTAAAAAGCCATATTTTTTCTTACATGTTGTAATCAGCCTGATTTCATATGTCTCCTTATTTTTTTTAATGCCGGCACGGGGTCGGAAAGAGAAAGAACAAAATAAGAGTTATCATTGAAAAAATTCAGGTAGTTCATAACAGTACGAATTTTCCCGTATTTATATTTTGGGCTTTTTGTTCCCCTGAGTATACTTAACATATGATTTGTATCTTCGAAAAGAA
This sequence comes from Bacteroidales bacterium, assembly GCA_035268305.1. Lineage (GTDB taxonomy): Bacteria > Bacteroidota > Bacteroidia > Bacteroidales > VadinHA17 > LD21. The sequence goes on from DATFLA010000642.1 coordinate 5,120, forward strand.
GGTGACGGCATTTAATCC
>DATFLA010000643.1:0-2622 GCA_035268305.1 Bacteroidales bacterium
ACAGTGGCTCTACAAGCTTGTGCAGAAGAAGAAAACTATATTATGGTTGTCTGTAATAAGCGGAACGTTCAGGGTAAGTTTCTATTTCGGCGATAAGGCGGAACCGCTTATTTATAACAGTGACCTGCCTTCCGTTATAAAGGAGGGTTTTCGTTCAGCCAAAAGGTATGGAAAGATACGTCCGGTTACAATTACGATAAGTTGTGAAACTGACGCCGATAATGTTTTGAAACTTGTAGCTGTAAAGTCTAAAATGAAGTAAGCCCGGCTAATCTGAAGATAGTTGGCTGCCAGTGCATTCCGGCAGGTCATAATGTCACAGGGTAGTATGCTTATTTTCCCAATCTCCGGTTACCTGATTTTCCCATTCCCTGTTCTAAGTATAAATACCCCTATTCAAATAGGCTTAAATCTTCTTTCCTTCTAATTGATTTGAAGGTACTTTTGTGTTAAAGGTTTAACAAATCTCTGATAACAGAGTAGATGGAAGATATATTCGGATTGCTTCAGAAGGATGTCAGGTTCGTAGAAGGTTTAAAAGCCTGTATGAATTGTGGTGTCTGTACTGCCATATGTCCTGCTGCGGAATTCTATGATTATGATCCAAGGAAAATAGTGGATATTGTTCAGCGAAAGGACAATAACGAACTAACCGGGCTTCTCAAATCGGAGACAATCTGGTATTGCGGGGAGTGTCTTTCCTGTAAGACAAGGTGTCCTAGGGGGAATACTCCGGGCTACATTATTATGGCACTCAGGACCTTGTCACAGAAACTGGGATATTTTACCGAGTCTGAGAAGGGGCGTCAGCAACTGGCTATAAAAAGAACAGTCGGAGAGAATATTTTCAAATATGGCTATTGCACGGCAGCCTATGCAGTCCATCCTGAACTGCACCCTGAACAGGGGCCAATATGGGAGTATATACTTGAAAACACCCATGATGTTTTTGAAAGGCTTGGCGGCCACATTAACGGCGAAGATGGTCCGATGCGTAAGATACCTGATGATGCCCTGGATGAGCTGAAGAAGATATTTGACGTTACTGGCGGTACTGAACTTTTTGAGGATATTGAAAAGCATTCCAGGAAGAAGGCTGAAGAACTGGGAATTCAATTTGAAGATACAGGTATCGATAATGATTATTTCATTGAGGTTTATACAGCCAACAACGGTACACATACAACTCACGAAAATCCGGATGAAGAATGAAGCAGGAAGGTAAAAAGAAAATATGGGCCGACTATCAGAAGGAAATTGCAGATGATCATTTCTTCTATGTTCGTTCATGCATACGGCAGAGTTTTTTCCCGGGAGCCGAACAGTTTTTTCTTCATATGATGCGTAACATCCTGGGGAAAGATGTTTATGAAAATCCATCACACACTACATGTACCGGGATTGGTTATCACAGCGATATAGTTCCTCCCCAGACAATAATGACGGTAGTGGCAAGGCATTTTGCGCTGATGAAGGAAGCCGGGTACAAGAATATTGCCATCTCGTGTGTTACCTCATTCGGTATTTATACCGAGATACTGGAGACATGGAAGCATTTCCCGGAGGAACTTGAAAAGACTAGGGAATATCTTTTTAAGGCAACGGGGAGAGAGTTTGATATTCCTGAAAATATGGCTCACACAAGCGATATAATATTCAAGTTCAGGAATGAAATTGCAGCCAGAGCCAAGAACATGCTTATTAATAAAAAGACCGGTGAACCTTTAAAAGTTGTTGAACATATAGGATGCCATTATGCCAAGATGTTTCCAAAATCCGGGGTGGGAGGGGCTGAATTTCCGCGTGTGCTGAGCGGTATGGCCGAATCGTGGGGAGGCCAGGTTATTGATTATCCCGAGCGCAGGCACTGTTGCGGTTTTGGTTTCAGACAATATCTTGTCCAGGCCAACAGGGGCTATTCCGTGTCAAATACAGCCAAGAAGTTTGCATCCATGCAACCATACGAACCCGATGTTGTAATTACTAATTGTCCGGGCTGTAATATGTTCATGGACAGGTGGCAATATACAATTAAGGAAATGGAAGGTACCACGTATGGTGTTAATGGTGAGTCGATTCCGGTTCTTACTTACGAGGAACTGGCAGGACTTGTACTCGGTTATAATCCATGGGATCTTGGATTACAGTATCATATGGTGCAGTCGGAACCCCTTCTTGACAAACTGGGAATTGAATATGACATTACAGATAAGTTTAAAACAAAGGATGGCCGCCAGATGCCGGTCCCGGAAAACCTTATTAATGCCTGATGATGAACTCTGACGTTGTTGTTATCGGAGCCGGTGTAGCAGGCATGGAAACTGCCGGCAGGCTGGCTGAAGCCGGAATCAAAGTTACTCTTCTTGAAAAAGATGAAAAAACGGGAGGACATCTAACAGGATGGTATCACCTTTTTCCTGACAGGCGTCCGGGAAGTGAGGTGATTAAATATCTCGATGACCTGAAAATAAATGATAACCTGAACCTGCTTAAAGGCGTGACACTGGAAGATGCCCGCAGGGAAAAAGATGGCTTCGAACTTAGAACAAGTAAAGGAGATATATTTCATTCGAGAGCTGTTGTCGTCGCTACTGGTTTTGATCTTTTCAGAAGTGAACGTAA
>DATFLA010000644.1:0-3689 GCA_035268305.1 Bacteroidales bacterium
CATCAGCGATATGGCTCACCTACCAGTCGTTGCGCAAGGTTAACAGGCCCGACAGTGAGACGGGCTGGCAATATTTCTCCTCATCACCGGATATTGCCTGGAAAACAGGAACAAGCTTTGGCTTCAGAGATGCCTGGGCTGTGGGTACCACGCCAGAATATGTTATAGGGGTTTGGGCCGGAAATGCAAGAGGAGAGGGGAGACCGGGACTTACAGGAGTGACTGCGGCAGCACCAGTGCTTTTTGATCTCGCCGGGCTGATGCCACGGAAAGAGTGGTTCAAAATACCCGATGAGGAACTGACGGTTATCCCGGTTTGTGCAGAAAGCGGGTTCCGAGCCGGACCCGATTGTCCGGATATTGTTGAGATAAAAGCATGTGTTAAGGGTCTGAGAAGTGAAGCTTGCCCCTATCATCACATCGTTCACCTGAACCTTACAGGATCATACAGGGTGAACCAGGGATGTGCCGGCCTGTCGGAAATTATAAACAAACCATGGTTTATACTTCCTCCTGCAATGGAATATTTCTACAGGCAGAAGCACCCGGAATATAAGGTACTCCCTCCTATGGCGCCGGGCTGTACAGAAGAAAAAGCAATTCCTTCAATGGAATTTATCTATCCCACACAGGGGGTTAAGATATTCATCCCCCGCGATCAGACGGGGTCGCGGACGCGTATAGTGGCAGAGATAGCCCACAGGAATGCTTCCTCCAGAATCTTCTGGCATCTTGATGAAACATATATTGCCACCACGCAATATATTCACCAGGCTGAGATATATGCCGGTTCAGGAGTTCATACAATCACCGCTGTCGATGATGAGGGCAATTCAATAAGCTGCCGTTTCGAGATAACGGGGAAGTAATTATATGATTCATCGCATATTCTTTCGTGTCTTTACAAAAAGTTTGCGTTCTTTATGATAAATTCATGTCTATGCCAAAAAATTCACTGAACGAGATCTTCCCAATAGTAGATGAACAGGGCAACAGGATAGGCCAGGCCCCGCGTTCCGTTTGTCACGACGGGAAAAGCAAACTCCTACATCCCGTTGTTCACCTTCATCTGTTCAACAGCAAAGGATTGCTCTTCCTTCAGAAGAGAACGGCAACAAAAGACATCCAGCCCGGCAAATGGGATACATCTGTCGGGGGACATGTCGACACCGAGGAAACAACTGAACAGGCATTAATAAGAGAAAGCAGGGAAGAGCTGGGAATAGAAGGTTTCACACCTCATTTCCTAAAAACATACATCTGGGAATCGGATCGTGAGAGGGAGCTCGTTCATTCCTACTATACCATTTCAGACATGAGGCCTGTTACCGATCCGGAAGAAATAGATGATGGTAAATTCTGGTCGCTTGCCGACATAAAAGCAAATTTAGGGAAAGATATTTTTACACCTAATTTTGAAAATGAGTTCAGCATGATATTTATCACTTCAGATGGTGCAATAAATCAACTGTAACAGAGTATCTTTCAATATGATTTATCTGCATAAAAATTCTATTTATTAATTTAATTATTATTTTATGAAGGTTCATAAAATTAAAGTGCTTTTAGCGCTGACGGGGATAGTGACATTTGCAGGGTGGGTTATCTCGTGTACCCATAAAGCAGACATATCCGGTTTGCCAGAAGTATGTTTTGAGGGGGAAGTACTTCCTGTCTTTCAGAACAGCTGTGCCATATCGGGCTGTCATGATGGTCAGGGTGGCGGGGAATCGCGCCTGGCTCTTAACACCTATGCCGGTATAATGCAGGGTATTTCCCAGGGTAATCCGGATGCAAGCCGTATTTACCAGGCTATCATAGCAAAAGGAGGAGAAGGACAGATGCCTCCGGGCCAGCCTCTTTCGCTTGATAACAGGACCCTTATAAGAATATGGATAGAACAGGGAGCACAGGAAACACTCTGCGCTGCAGCGACTGTTCCAACAGATACGACATCAGGAACAGGAAGTACATTCTTTAATACAAGAGCCTGTTTCACCCGCGATATACAACCTGTTCTTGTTTCAAAATGTGCTACAACCAACTGCCATGATGCCACGTCGCACAGAAGCGGATATAACTTCACAACATATTCCTCAACAATGAATGCAGTGGTGGCCGGCGATCCTTCAAACAGCAGACTTTATCGTGTCATAACACTGAGCTCGGGTGAAGACAAGATGCCTCCGTCGAGCAGTCCCCAGCTCACTTCAGCCGAAATTGATTCCATATACCAATGGATAAGCTATGGTGCTCTCAATGAGACATGTGGTGAGACCTGCGACACAATCAATCCGGTTACCTATTCGGGTGTAATATGGCCGGAGATACAGACCGCCTGTACCGGCTGTCACAGCGGAAGTTCTCCTTCAGGGAACGTATCGCTTGCTTCGTATAGTGATGTAGCTGCGGCGGCGGCAAACGGATCGCTGATGAATGCACTTAAAGGGAACGGTGTCACACTCATGCCACCTTCCGGATCCCTATCAACATGCCAGATACGCCAGTTTGAGATATGGATCGCCAACGGATATGCTAACAACTAGAAACCTGTAAAAAATGAAACGAATTATATTGTCAGTATCGGGAGTCATCGCCTTAATTTTGATCTTTTCATCCTGCTATTATGATAATGAGGAGGCACTTTATCCCAGCCTGAACCAGACATGCGACACTACCAATGTCACCTTCAATGCAACAATCGTTCCTCTTCTGAGTGATTATTGCTATTCCTGTCATTCCAATACCACTGCCGCCTCGGCAGGAAATAACATCCGCCTGCAGGATTATGCCGATGTTGTTGCCAATGCTGTAATGATACAGGGCTCAATAAAACATACCGGATCCTATTCACCGATGCCCAAAAACGGAGGCATGTTACCAGCCTGCCAGATATCACAATTTGATAAATGGATTAGTAACGGTATGTTAAACAACTGATTGACCACTTCAACTTAATACCAATGAAAAAATATTCCCTTCTTGCAATCTTTATTATATGCACAGCAGGCCTGTTCGCACAGGATAACGCTGGTAGTACTGCCCAAGATACAAAGGATGAAATCAACTTCACAACCGAAACTTTCGAATCAACAAGGATACTAAACGGTCATTCCATTGAAAGGCTGGATCCTGGTCAGCTTGACTTCAGAATTTCACACCGTTTTGGTACACTTAATTCAGGAGCTTATAACTTCTTCGGTCTCGATCAGTCGAATATACACCTGAGTCTTGAGTATGGTATAACAAAATGGCTTATGACAGGTGTCGGAAGAGGCAACTATGAAAAGACCTTTGACGGATTCACAAAATTCTCTGTATTAAGACAGTCAACAGGCTCAAGGGTTATGCCTGTATCGGTCTCTGTCGTAACATCCGCAGCCATGAATACACTCAAATGGACCGACCCGACAAGGACAAATTATTTCTCATCACGTTTATCGTATGTAGGTCAGGTACTTATAGCCCGGAAATTCGGTGATTTTCTTTCCCTCCAGGTTACCCCTTCGTATGTTCACAGGAACCTGGTCGCTACCGAGCTTGATCCGAATGACCTGTATTCAATAGGCATAGGAGGAAGAATAAAACTAACCAACATGATAAGTCTCGACGCAGAATATTATTACCTTCTTAACCCAACCAAATATATGAGTCAGAAGGTTTATAATCCTTTATCGTTAGGTGTCGAC
>DATFLA010000645.1:0-2113 GCA_035268305.1 Bacteroidales bacterium
GTCAAAATCTTTTTTACCGGTCAGTTCCTGGTAGACATTGCGCCATTCAGGGGCTGTCCATGTAGGATGGTGAACACCATTTGTAACATACCCGATAAAAAGCTCCTCCTTAAGATACCCGGGCCACAGCTTGTTGAACATACCCTGGCTGACCTCACCGTGCAGTTTACTCACACCGTTCATCTCCTGCGACATCCTGGCTGCAAGGAAGCTCATATTGAATTTTTTATCAGAGTCATTCTCACATTGACCGAGTGCCATAAGGTTCTCCCAGGAGATTGTGAGACGCCCGGCATAATGTGATATATACTTACGAAGCAGATCTTCCTCGAAAGCATCATGCCCTGCCGGTACAGGTGTATGGGTGGTAAACTGAGTCGAAGATCTGACTACCTCAATAGCCTGGTTAAATGTAAGATGATGAGTGTTGATCAGTATCCTTAACCTTTCAAGGCTTATAAAGGCCGAATGACCTTCGTTACTGTGATACAGATCGGGTCGCAGTCCCATGGCTTCAAGTGCTCTTATCCCTCCTATACCGAGTATAAGTTCCTGCCTGAGCCTGTTCTCATTGTCCCCGCCATAGAGGTAATGGGTAACAGTCCGGTCTTCCGGAAGATTATCGTCAAAATCGGTATCGAGAAGCAACAGCCTTACCTTACCTACCATGGCTTCCCAAACTCTTATCTTAACTGTGCGTCCCGGCCATACCAGGCTTACAATAAGCTGGTTGTCGCCAGCGTCCTTAACAGGACTTATAGGCAGGCGGGAAAATTCTTCTGCATCATAAAGAGCCAGCTGCTCGCCTCTCGGACCCAGTTTCTGTTTGAAATACCCGTAACGGTAAAGAAGGCCTATACCTGTAATATTAAAATTTGAATCGCTGGCCTCCTTAAGATAATCACCGGCCAGGATACCCAGGCCACCTGAATAGATCTTCAGGCATGGATGTATACCAAACTCCATACTGAAATAAGCTACAGAAGGCTTTGAGGTATCAGCTTCACGATTCATATACGACTGGAATGCATCCCATACATCATGAAGGTCAGAGACAAAATCATCATCATCTTCAAGTACAAGAAGTCTTTTATAATCAATCTTTTCAAGCAGAAGTTTCGGATTATGCTTCACACCTTCCCACAGGGAGGGATCCATCCTTTTAAAAAGAACTTCAGCCTCTGTGTTCCACGACCACCAGAGGTTATTTGCGAGGTCTTTCAGGGTAGCTAACCGCTCAGGTACATCACTCTGCACATAAATATCTTTCCATACCGGTACCTGGTGGGGTTTGCGCACTACCAGTCCGGGTGCTTCCACGAACTTTGCAAAATCGCGGGGCTCCTTTCTCCTTTCCATACTGTTCTCGAGAGCCTGTACATAGGCTTCGAAATAATACTTGGCCAGGTTATCCCATAAGGCGATGCGCGATATTTCATGAGCCTTCCTCCGTGCATCCTCTATCTCAGCAGCACTTAAACCTGTGAACATTGAAATAAATCTTCGTATGCTCTCAATCACCTCTTTCTCATTGTCATCTGTCCTTTCAATAACGGATATACCATTACCCGGACTCCTGAAGTAGTGCTTAACCCAAAGGCCGAAACCTGATAATGAAGTAGTAACAGTTGGTATTGAGAACATTAGGCTTTCGAGCGGTGTGTATCCCCATGGCTCATAATATGATGGAAAAACAGTCAGGTCGAATCCTATAAGCAGATCAAAATAAGGTATATTGAATATCCCGTCATTACCATTAAGATATGAAGGTACAAAGATCACCTTAACTCTTGAGGTTTGTTCGTTGCCCAGGTTATTGTCGAGAATACGCTGAAGCACAGGATCTGTTCCCGGGTAATGAAGGCTGTGTGTAAGATATTTATCCCCTTCGTTGGTATTTTTATCATCAGCAAGGATGTCCATTATATCACGCCTTGGCCCCTTGTGGTAGGCAGGTATGAGAAAAAAAGCAACACAGTCCTTTTTTGCATTTTCATTCTTGTTCAGTTCACCAAGTGAGTCGATAAGTATATCAACACCTTTATTACGGAATTCATATCTTCCGCTGTTTGCGATAAGAATCGTGTCTCCGGCAAGTGAATAACCGAGAACA
>DATFLA010000646.1:0-3436 GCA_035268305.1 Bacteroidales bacterium
TCCCTTTTGAAAAAGATGAAACTCGTGTATTACGGTCTTCATAGAGGTTGACACGCCTGAGCATATCATCAAAACCCGTTAACTTTTTATCATAAAAAGAACTGAAGAGGCGAAGGTTTTCCTTTGCGGTCAGCTTCTCATATAAATTCGGAAACTCAAAGGCTACTCCAATCCTGTTATAAAGCGACCTCTTTGCATTCTTCATTTCATTACCGTCGATCCTGACAGATCCCGAATAAGTTCTGAGCTGACCTGTAAGAATTTTCTGGGCTGTACTTTTTCCGGCTCCCGAAGGACCAAGAAACCCGAAAATCTCCCCGTCATTTATCTCAAAACTTATATCCCTGACAACATCAGATGTTGCCTGACTGTACCTGAATACAAGATGTTCTACGTTTATCATCTCCTGCAAAATCAGCAAAGTAAAGATACCGGAAGAAGACAGAAATAAGGCTGTCTCAAAAGTATTTTTATCCACAAAGAAAGATTAATTACAGACTGAGGCTGCAAAGATAAAGCCCTGAATAAAAGCACCTTTCAATATCCGGGCCCTGCCTGTACTTATTATTCAGTTAAGTCATGATTCTTTTTGAGACAGTCTGGTTATCATTTCCCGTCTTATTTAGCAGGAACCTCTTTTAAAGAAGTTACCAGGAACTTCCAGAATTTATCCACAGATTCAATATTAACTTTTTCATCCGGAGAATGCGGGAACCTGATAGTCGGTCCGAAAGAAATCATATCGAGTGAAGGGTAGACACCACCGATAAGGCCACATTCCAGTCCAGCATGAATAGCCTTTATCTCAGGAACCTTTCCAAACATATTATTGTAAACGTTACTCATTGATTTCAGTATCGGCGAGTTAACGTTTGGCTTCCATCCCGGGTAGCCGCCTTCGAGTTTCACTTCAGCATTGATAAGCTGGAATACGGCAGCTATTTTCCATGCAATTGCTTCTTTTGCAGAATCAACGGAGCTCCTTGTAAGGCTGTATGCTTCAAATTTACCTTCCTTGCATTTTACTATTGCCACATTATTGGATGTTTCAACGAGTCCTTTCATCGACTGACTCATTCTGATGACCCCGTTCGGACAAACATATACAGCCCTGATTATCCTGTACTGTTCTCCCTGGTTCAGCACCTTGGAAGGCATCTGGGTCTTCTCGCAGGTAAAGGAAAGATCAGGTTCTGTTTCAGCAAATTCAGCCCTGTACATGTCATTATACCCTGTAACAAATGCTTCAAATTCATCCTTTTTAATTTCAGGAACAAGCACTACAGAATAAGATTCCCGGGGAATAGCGTTACGAAGATCTCCTCCTGCTGCTTCAGCAAGCCTGATGCCAAAATCAGCTTCAGCCTGCATCAGGAAACGAAACATCAGTTTATTGGAATTGGCCCTTCCCAATGCAATATCGACTCCTGAATGTCCGCCTTTAAGCCCCTTAGCAATAACCTTATATGCAAGCATTCCTTTAGGAGCGACTTCTTCAGCGTAGTTTTTAACGGCACTTACATCTATTCCGCCTGCACAGCCTACATATAGTTCACCCTCATCTTCCGAGTCAAGATTCATAAGTATATCCCCTTTCAGAACATCATTCTTAAGGCCGAAGGCACCTGTCATTCCAGTTTCTTCATCAACGGTGAATAGAGCTTCGACAGGACCATGAGGTATATCATCTGAAGCCAGGACTGCGAGTGCAGCTGAAACACCAATACCGTTATCCGATCCGAGTGTGGTTCCGTTAGCTTTGACCCATTCTCCGTCAACAATAGTTTCGATGGGATCCTTCTCAAAATCATGTTTTTTATCACTGTTCTTCTGAGGAACCATGTCGACATGACTCTGAAGGATAACACCCTTCCTGTTTTCCATTCCATGTGTTGCCGGTTTACGGATGATTACATTTCCCACTTCATCAACAATTGTTTCAAGATTGTTATTTTTTCCAAACTCTTTAATATACTCTATCACTTTCTTCTCTTTTTTTGAAGGTCGTGGTATCTGTGTGAGATCATGAAAGTAGTTCCATAATTTCTTTGGCTCTAGATTACGTATGTCGCTCATATACAACAATTTTAAATTAATACTCAATGAATCACTAAAAGTACTACAAATTGACAACAAAAACAATGACACTAATGTTCCTGAGAATAAATATAATCATCAAATGAGAGTCCGGGAATTGTTATAAATTGTTAATAAAATTTTCCTGCAATCATTTTGTAATCATTTTGTAATATTAACCAATTTATTTACTTTGCACCTTGCAAAAAAGTTCTGATTATACAAGTTAATACATAGCCATTGAGCACATTATATTTGACTCTCAATATTTTCCCGCATAATTTACCTTTAACTGTTTCTAATCGACAGAAGAAATGACATTCTTATACATTGTAGTAGGACTTGTAATTACATTTGATTTCATCAACGGGTTTCATGATTCAGCTAATTCAATAGCGACCGTTGTTTCTACAAAAGTCTTATCCCCTTTGGCTGCAGTTGCAATGGCAGCCTTTTTTAATTTCATAGCATTTTTGGTATTTCCGTTAAAGGTAGCCGATACAATGAGTTATGGTGTTGTTGATGCTAATGTTATTAATATTACTGTTATTGCTTCCGCGATAATAGCTGCGATAATATGGAACCTTGCTACCTGGTGGCTGGGACTCCCCTCCAGTTCATCCCATACTCTCGTGGGTGGTTTGGTAGGAGCTGCTGTTGCCAGTTCCGGATGGGGCACTGTTGTAATGGGAGGTGTTATCAAGATAGTGATCTTCATAGTAGTCGCTCCTATTCTTGGTATGGTGATGTCATTTTTAATATCGGCAATAGTTATTTACCTGGCTCGCAATCATTCGCCATCAGGTATTGATAAACATTTCCGCCGGCTGCAATTATTGTCAGCTGCTTCATTCAGTCTTGGACACGGAGGAAATGACGCGCAGAAATCGATGGGAATCATATGGGTATCCCTGCTTGTAACGGGTGTTGTAACAAAAAATGAAAGTATAAAAGATCATATGTGGATAGTCCTGTCGTGTCAGACAGCCATAGCCCTCGGAACACTGCTCGGAGGATGGAGAATAGTCAAAACAATGGGTCAGAAAATAACAAAACTTAAACCTTTTGAAGGTTTTTGTGCTGAAACAGCAGGTGCTCTTACACTGTTTGGTGCTACGCACTTCGGGATCCCCGTAAGTACAACCCATGTTATCACAGGAGCAATTATAGGAGCCGGAGCCAGGAAAGGAGCATCAGCTGTAAAATGGGGTGTGACACGAAAGATCTTCTGGGCATGGATACTGACAATCCCGGTATCGGCTGTTATTGGGGCACTGATGTTTTACCTTCTCACCTGGATCCTTGTATAATCATTTTAAAAGAATAATAAATCACTATCAATCATGAATATAGATAAGTT
>DATFLA010000647.1:0-2647 GCA_035268305.1 Bacteroidales bacterium
AATACTTCCTCCAGATTATCGCTGTATGAAGCAAATTCTTCGAGTTTCTTATTAAGTTCCTGCTTCATCTCAACTGCGATCTGGTTAGCCCTCCTGCCCACTATGATCACTGTTTCATAAATGTTACCTGTTCCCCTTGTCATCAGGTCCAGGTTACGTGTAACAGTAGTTACCGGTGCATTTGATTTTCTGTAATCCATATGATTTTGATTATTTTTCCTCGCTGTTAGTATCAGAAGACCCTGATTTCAGATAATCATTAGTCTTTTCATAAATATTCTTAACCTGCTTAGCATAGGAAGACCCAGGAAACTCTTCCATGAAAGAATAATAGTCATCCATTGTATCCTGATAACGTTCCCTCTGCTTGCTTGCAAAACTATTCTCGGCATACAGGAAAAGTGAATTGAGTTTTAAGAACATCATTTCCTCCCTGTATTTTGAATTGGCATACTCCTTAAGGCTGTTATTGAGAGCAACAACTGCAGCCTTGTATTGTTTCATATCGTAATAAAGCTTGGCGCTCAGGTATGATTTCTCAACAAGCTTGTTTTGTAATTCATCCACATATTTTTTGCATTCATCCACCCTTGGGCTGTTTGGAAATTTTGTCATGAAAATTTTGAACCCGTCAATGGCATTCCTTGTATTTTCCTGGTCGAGCTCTGGCCTGGGTGATATTTTATAATCGCAAAATGCTGCCATATAATTAGCATCCTCGGCATGTTTGCCAAAAGGGTACATATCAACAAATGTTTTAAAGTAACTGCCGGCAACATAATAATCCTTCATACCAAAATATGCTTCAGCATTCATCCAGGCTAACTCCTCGGCTTCATCTGTTGCCCTGAACCTCGGCAGTATCTGATTCAGAAGTTCTGTGGTTTTAACATATTCACCCTCATCAAAATACTCCTTGGCCTTGGCTTTTTTTAAATCAAAGTCAGTACTCTTGAGAACCTTTGTATACTCACCGCATGAAGTCACCAAAAGTGAAATTATCAGCACTATATATAATCTGAATCTCATACAAAAAATTGTTGCGCAAAATTACTGAAAAATTTTAATATCAGAGATAAAAACGAAACATTTATGCTTTTATTATGACATGCCCGTACAGTCAAAGTCGGAATAAGCACTATAATCAGTTAAAATGCACAAAATACCCCACAACAAATTAGGTATAAATAGGTATGACTGGATTGCTCTTTATTCCTAGATTTGTGAAAATTTTAACAAACAGGCACATTGTCATGGATATTTTCGAAAAAATCAAATCAAACAGGGGAGCACTGGGTCAGTATTCAGGCCTTGCAGATGGTTATTTCATGTTTCCTAAACTTGAAGGAGAGATTTCACCAAGGATGAAATTCAATGGGAAAGAGGTCCTTAACTGGAGTCTGAACAATTATCTTGGTCTGGCTAATCTCCCTGAGGTAAGGGAAGCTGATGCAGAGGCAGCTTCACAGTATGGTCTTGCATATCCTATGGGAGCCAGGATGATGTCGGGACAGACTTCGATGCATGAGAAATTTGAAAAGATGGCAGCTGAGTTCACAGGTAAGGAAGCAGCATATCTTCTTAACTATGGCTACCAGGGAATGGTTTCAATAATTGATTCACTTGTCGACAGACGTGATGTTATTGTTTACGATTCTGAATCACATGCCTGTATCATGGACGGTCTTCGTCTCCACATGGGTAAAAGATTCGTTTTTCCTCATAATGACATTGAGAATTGTGAGAAGCAATTACAGAGAGCTTCGAAAATTGTTGAGAAAACATGTGGAGGTATACTTGTCATCACTGAAGGTGTTTTCGGTATGGCTGGCGACCTTGGCAAAATTGATAAGATAGCTGCTTTAAAGGGTAAATATAACTTCAGGCTTCTCGTTGATGATGCTCATGGTTTTGGCACAATGGGTAAAACAGGAGCCGGTACCGGGGAACATTTCGGAGTCCAGGACAAGATTGATGTTTACTTTGCAACATTCGCCAAATCGATGGCAGGCATCGGGGGCTTCGTGGCCAGCACAAAAGATGTTGTAACATACCTTCGTTTTAACCTTCGTTCGCAGATATATGCCAAATCACTTCCCATGGCAATGACAATAGGAGCCATTAAAAGGCTTGAGCTGCTGAAGACCCATCCCGAATACAGGGAAAAACTATGGACCATAGTAGATGCCCTGCAGAAGGGACTGAGGGAAGCGGGTCTCGACCTTGGCAATACTGAATCACCGGTCACCCCCGTATTCATGAAATGCCCGCTGACACAGGTAACACAGCTTATTTATGATCTCCGTGAAAACTATGCAATCTTTTGCTCAGTTGTGATATACCCTGTAGTTCCAAAGGATGTTGTTATGTTAAGAATAATCCCGACAGCATCTCACACCCTTGAGGATGTAGCATATACAATTAAAGCATTTAAAGAGATTAAGGAGAAGCTTGACACAAATGCCTATCCTAACGAAATGCCAGATTTCTCAAAGTAATTTTTAAAAAAGAGACTGGTTCAAAAATAAAGTCATTTAAATTAAGAGATCGCAAAGGCCTGAACATTAACAGTGTGCCTTTGCGATCTCTTCGTTTTACAGTCAGTGTCAGTGGTTAGGACCATCTTTTATACGCCCTCTGTTTCATT
>DATFLA010000648.1:0-10527 GCA_035268305.1 Bacteroidales bacterium
GACCCGATAACTATCGGGAGCTATCGGGACTCGGTGATCACTGTGTAAGTTCTTTTTGGTTACGCGGGTTTTCTGCCCCCCGATCCCCTGAAAGGGGGCCAGTTATATGGCAGCATCAGACCCCTTGTTAGGGGGTAGGGGGTAGAAATTTTGTAATTAGCTTTGTTTCATAACATCCTAAATATGTCGGGGTCAAATTTTGTCGATTATATAAAGATCTATTGCAGATCAGGTAAAGGCGGAGCAGGTTCGGCACACCTGAGAAGGGAGAAATTTGAACCTAAAGGCGGCCCCGACGGTGGCGACGGAGGAAGAGGAGGCCATATCATCCTTAAGGGGAATGATCAGATGTGGACTCTCCTTCATCTTAAATACAAAAGGCATATATTTGCCGGACACGGAGAACCGGGGGGCAGGCAACAATCGACAGGTGCCGACGGGAAAGATGTTATCATACAGGTGCCTCTCGGTACAATAGCTAAAAATGCGGATACCGGTGAAGTGCTTTTTGAGATAACTGGTAACGGTGATGAAAAGATACTTGCACGGGGGGGAAGGGGAGGACTTGGTAATACCCATTTCAAGTCATCGACAAACCAGACACCCAGGTATGCCCAGCCGGGAGAACCGGGTATTGAAGAAGAGTTTATCCTTGAGCTCAAGATACTGGCCGATGTAGGGCTGGTGGGATTTCCGAATGCCGGAAAATCTACATTGCTGTCTGTTGTCGGCGCCGCTAAACCAAAGATAGCTGACTACGCTTTTACAACACTTGTACCTAACCTGGGCATTGTTAGTTATCGCGATGACCGTTCATTTGTGATGGCTGATATCCCAGGTATAATTGAAGGTGCCCACGAAGGAAAGGGTCTGGGTATCCGCTTTCTTAGGCATATTGAACGAAATTCAATGCTGCTTTTCATAGTAGCAGCCGATAGTGCTAATATTAAGGAGGAATATGAGATCCTAGTGAACGAACTGAGGATGTATAATCCCGACCTCCTTGATAAGCAAAGGGTACTGGCAATATCCAAATCGGATATGCTGGATGAGGAACTTATGGATGAGATAAGGAAAGATTTGCCGGAGATCCCCAGGGTCTTCATCTCATCACTTACCGGGCAGGGCATTGTAACCCTGAAGGACATGATCTGGAAAGTACTAAACGATAACAGGTAATTATGCCGGAACATCTCGATCAGCAACTTTTTATTTTCATTAACTCAGCACATTCACCTTTCTGGGACCAAGTTATGCATGCCATAAGCGGTAAACTCATCTGGGTACCCCTTTACCTTGCAATACTGGTAACAATGGGAATAAAGTATAAAAGGAAATTCCTCGTAATTCTCCTTCTTATTGCAATAGCTGCTACATTTTCCGACCAGGCCTCTGTTATGATAAAGAACATGGTTCAGCGTCTGCGTCCCTGTCATGATCCTGCATTGGAGGGTCTTGTCCACTTATTCAACGGTGAGTGTGGTGGCCTTTACGGTTTTGTCTCATCCCATGCTACAAATTCTTTTGACGTTGCCCTGCTGAGCTTATTATTCATTAAGCGACGATGGTTCTCCGTATTTATTGTCGTGTGGGCTCTTGTGGTGGGATACAGCAGGATATATCTAGGAGTTCATTATCCGGGCGATGTTATTTGCGGATCTGTACTTGGATCCCTGATTGGCTGGGGTGTATACAGACTTTATGTGCTTGCCGATAAAAAAGTTTTAAGTATAAGACCCTGGTTTGAAGGAAGACAGGCCGGTGGGTAGAAATACGATTGCTTACCGGCTGGCTAACCGGTTATTAAATTACACAGGAGCTTGATTATAAGTCTGATATGTATTACATGAACAGCGAATCGGCCGATCCTTTTTTTAACCTTGCTGTAGAAGAGGTCCTTCTTAAAAATGACAGCAGGGATTTCATATTCTTCTATATAAATAATCCATCGGTAATAATTGGGAAGCATCAGACAGCACATAAAGAGGCGGATACTAAGTTTACCCTTGAAAATAATATACCTGTTATCCGCAGGATTTCGGGAGGAGGTACCGTATTCCACGACAGAGGAAACCTGAATTTTTCATTTATTTCGGGAAGCGAAACAGGGAAACAGGTCGATTTCAGGAAGTATACAACTCCGATAATCAAATTTCTTAACACTCTTGGTATTGATGCACGTTTTGAAGGGAAGAACGATATCAGGGTAAACGGTCTGAAAATTTCAGGTAATGCTGAACATGTTCACAGGCAAAGGGTACTGCACCACGGAACACTTCTTTTTGATTCTTCTCTCAATGAACTGCGTAATGCAATACGTAAGGATACATCGTGTTATTCTTCACGCTCTGTCGACTCAAATCCTTCAAGAGTAACCAACCTCTGCGAAATGCTTCCCGGTATCATCAGTATTGCTGAATTCAGGCAACAACTGGTAAATTTCCTTCTTGAGGAATCAATTGATATGCATCCTTATTACCTTGAGGAGGTACATCAGGAAAAAGCCATAAAACTTGTTAAGGAGAAATATCATTCGTGGGAATGGAATTATGCTTACGGTCCTGAATATGAATTCAGAAAGAACTTTATTTTCAACGGGGAAGAACAGTATTGTCATTTATTTGTGAAGGATGGAATGATAAGGGAATGTAACATAGTGGGTTCCCCGCTTCTCTCCGGGGTAGCCGAAGAATTAAAGGGATGCAGACACATGCCCGGAGATCTGTCAGATGCAATAAATAAAAGCGGGCCTGAATTATGTGATCTTGATATTTTTAGTTTCTTTTGAAATGACCTATTCACCTTCATACCGGAGGATACTTACAAGGATGGGCTATTACGGCTACCAGAACGCGCTTATTTTCAGGCATGTGAATCAGTTTGGCGGATGGGATGGTCATCTTGAAAGATGCAGGGAGTTTATTCTGAAAGCTGTTGATCTCTTTAAGCCTGAGCATGTAACTGTTATCGGAAGCGGTTGGCTTCTTGACTTTCCTCTGGCCGAGTTATCTGAAAGGCTGAAAAAGGTGACACTCCTGGATGTTATTCATCCTCCTGATGTAAGGAAACAGACGGAACGACTCGGTAATGTGGAACTTATGGAAACAGATGCCACTGGAGGACTCATTGCTGAAGTATATGCAAAAACAGGCAGGTTCCTCATCTTTAAAAGGAAGAACGTTCTTTCAAACCTTGTAGTCCCGGAATTTAAACCCGACAGTGATCCGGGGATGGTTATCTCTTTGAATGTTCTGACACAGCTTGAAGCACGTATACTGGAGTATCTTGGTAAAAAAGCAAGAATTAATGAAGAAGAAATATTGAAATTCAGGGAAGAAATACAAATCCGGCATCTCGATTTTTTAAAGAAGCACAGGTCAGTACTAATAACCGACTATGCCGAGCTTATTACAGGTAAAAAAGGAGAGACAAAAACAATCAAAACCCTTCTTACAGAGTTACCGGAGCCTTTGTTAAGAGAAGAATGGATATGGAATTTCGATCTGCATGGCAGCGATTATTATACTAACAGGAGTACTATTAAAGTACTTGCAATAGCTTTTTGATATATGAACAGGACTGAAAAAACAGCAGCTTATATAAGGGAAGAAGAACGATATAAAAATATTGAAAAAAAGGAGGATAAAATACTTCTACTGCTGTCTGTTTCGCGCCTGGTGCTTTTCATTGGCGGCATAACGTTTACCATCCTCGGTTATATAAAAAACAGCATGGAAGGTACAATAAGCCTTGTCTTTTTTATTGCACTGTTTATTGTGGTCCTGAAGCTTTTTATCAGACATACGAAGTATAAGAACTACATTGCGAACCTCGCTGTTATTAACAGGAATGAAGCAGCTGCCCTTTCAGGTGATCTTTCGGCTTTTAATACGGGGAAGGATTACATTGACATTCACCATGATTTTTCACATGATGTAGATCTTTTTGGTAAGTCTTCACTGTTTCATTATATCAACAGGACTATTACAGGTTATGGCAGGAATATCCTGGCAGCCTGGCTTTCCGATCCGTATAGTCTTTCTGCAGAGTTTGACGAACGACAGAATGTGATAAGGGAGCTTGCAGACAAGAAGGAATGGCGTCAGGGATTTATGGCATCAGGTATGAGTGTGCCGCTCGACGAGAAGAGTATAGCAGGTCTTACAGGATGGCTTAATGCGATGAATAAAAGTTCATCTTCTCTCATCAGGAGGATACTTATAATACTTCTTCCGGCTGTTGCCTGTTTAACTTTTATTCTGGCTGCTGCTGGAGTTATTTCTTTTTATTTCTTTACTCTTTTTTTCCTTCTGAATCTCTTTTATATATCCATCGGCCTCAAGAGCTCTAACAGGATTCACGACGCAGTATCGAGGCAGCATGGTTACCTGTCATCTTTCCTTGATCTTCTGTATTCATTCTCCAATGAGTCTTTTTCAGCTCCTTCACTGAATAAAATTAAAGAATCCTTTTTAGGGAATAACATTTCAGCCACAATTGCTGTAAAATCGCTTGGTGACGTGATCGGTGCATTCGACAGCAGAATAAATATGTTTGCAGGGGTAGTTCTTAACGGCCTGCTGCTATGGGATTACCAGTGTATTCATCGTCTGGAAAAATGGAAAAAAAGGTACCGTGATGCTTTCCCCCTATGGCTTGATATGACAGGTACCATCGATGCATATATAAGTCTGGCAAACTATGCCGGCAATAATGACGATTTTGTTTACCCGGTTATCTCCGGTACGGAAGAACTCTTTTCAGCCAGGGATCTGGGTCATCAGCTTATTGCTGAGGAAAAAAGAGTATGTAATGATTTTAATATCAGGAAAAAAGGTGAGATGTGCATAGTTACCGGCGCCAATATGGCTGGCAAGAGTACCTTCTTAAGAACCGTGGCAATAAATTATATCATGGCAATGGCCGGTGCCCCGGTATGCGCTTCTGAAATGAGTTTTATCCCCGTTAAATTGTTTACAAGCATGCGTACTACTGATTCCCTGTCGGACAATGAATCATATTTCTATGCCGAGCTGAAGAGGCTTAAGACGCTATTAAACAAGGTGATGAACGGAGAACAGGTATTCATTATACTCGATGAAATACTTAAGGGCACTAATTCTGAAGATAAGAGCTCAGGGTCAAAGCTGTTTATGAAAAAGATGGTCAGTTACGGGGGAACAGGTCTTATAGCTACCCACGATATCTCCCTAGGAACGCTGGAAGATGAATTACCTGGCAAAATAGTAAATAAATGTTTTGAAATTGAGATAGATGGCCAGGCAATTCATTTCGATTACAAGCTCCATGATGGTATTACAAAAAAGATGAATGCTGTCTTTCTGATGAGGCAGATGGGCATTTTATAGACAGTAATTCCGTGTTGCTGTTCCTCCCGGTAATTATTCCACTGTAAAGAAAACATGCTTAAAAAGATAATTTTTATGATCTGTACTTTCTGAATTATGTTGAAGTATTTCTTTATACTTGTATTTTCTATACAAAATAACAACCTGACAGATGAGCAAGTTAACTGAACTACAGAGTCCTGAAAAATCACAATTAAAAAGAGAACTTGGTCTTGCCGCTGCCATTGCAATAGTTGTAGGTAACTGTATCGGTTCGGGGATCTTTACATCAGCTGCTTCACTGGCCCTGGCTTCAAATCCAAAGACTTCAATAATAGCCTGGGTAATAACATCTGTGGGCTCACTCCTGATTGCTCTTAGCTTTGCAAGCCTGGGGACAGCCATGCCCAGGACCGGTGGCCCGATAGTATATACAAGGGCTGCCTTCGGCGATTTTGCCGGTTTCCTGATAGGCTGGACCTACTGGATAGGAGCATGGGTTGGTAATGCTGCTATAATAACAGCATTTATGATGTATTTCACATATTTTGTTCCTGCATCCAATACTCCCATCGTAGCTTTCCTCGTAACCTCGGGGGCTCTGTGGTTCTTTACAATAATAAATATCCTTGGTGTCAGGGGAGCTGGTATCGTTGGTATCGTTACAGTAGTGCTGAAGGTTGGTGCGCTGGGTGTTTTTATCGTTCTTGCCGCAATGCATTTTAATCCGGCAATGCTGGATACGGTATCCGATCCCTCAAAAGCAGGCATGGATACTCTTCCTGCTGCCATTGCAATAGCTCTATGGGCTTTTGTGGGTATTGAAAGTGCTACTGTACCGGCGGGGGAAATAAAGAATCCCAGGGTTAACATAAGGAAAAGCACAATTATTGGTACCCTGCTGGCTGCGCTTGTTTATATTGCGGTATCTGTTGTTGGGATGGGAGTTCTCGACCAGGCTACCCTTGCAGAGTCAAAAGCTCCGCTGGCCGATATAATAAATAAAGCTACCGGGGGAACATGGGGTGGTAATTTTATTGCTGCAGGAGCAATAATATCAGCTCTCGGAGCTACATCAGGCTGGGTTCTGACGACAGCAAGGAGTGCCTATGGCGCATCGAAGGACAAACTGTTTCCCGCTGTCTTCGGAAGGGTAAACCCGAAATTCAAGACACCGGTGGCTTCCCTCATAATAAGTGCCGTGGCTGCTAATATCTTACTGATACTTAATTATGTCGGTTCTCTCACTGCAGCATTTAACTTTATGCTGCTGCTGGCAACACTTTCATTTCTGCCTGCCTATGCATTTTCTGCAGCGGCAGATATCATGCTGCTAAGGACACATGCCGATAAATTCAATATTTTCAATTTTCTAAAAAATTCCTTTGTCGCACTGCTCGCTTTCGTGTATTCGATTTATGCTATTTATGGTACGGGAGCACAGGTTGTAATGTATGGTTTCATACTAATGCTTCTGGGTATCCCTGTATATGTGTTTATGACGATACAGAACAACAAAACCGATAAGGTGATAGATAACATCAGGAAAGAAGCAGGCCTCGAAAACTGACATTTATTAACAAAAAACACTCTTTTGTAATTCTCAATTAATCAATTAAATGTTTTAAAACCAGCAGGTTTGTATACTTGTTGGAAGCTGTTGCCGTGGGTCATTGTTGAAAAATCAGGTACTAACTGCATCCCTTATTCGTTATATTTGCGCAAAATTCTGCATAATGTCGGTAGGATATTCGGAAGAACATATTAAGACCCTGGAGTGGAGAGAACACATCCGCCTGAGACCCGGGATGTACATCGGGAAACTTGGTGACGGTTCTTCACAGGATGATGGTATATATGTTCTGATTAAAGAGGTAATGGATAATGCCATTGATGAATTCATGATGGGTTTCGGTAAAAAAATCGATATCTCCATCAATGGCAGGGAGGTGAAGATAAGGGATTATGGAAGGGGTATACCTCTCGGGAAAGTTCTGGATGTTGTTTCGCGGATGAATACAGGGGCCAAATACGATTCAAAAGCTTTTAAGAAATCTGTCGGCCTGAACGGAGTGGGTGTGAAAGCCGTAAATGCCCTGTCATCAAGTTTTGTTATTCGTTCCATACGCGACGGCCATGTAAAAGCAGGCGAGTTTGAAAATGGTATTCTTAAGAAAGATGCAGCCCTTGACAATACAACGGAAGAGAACGGGGTTGAAGTAATATTCCGACCCGATGAGGGAATGTTTGGAAATTATTATTTCATACTCGAGTATGTTGAGACAATGATAAAGAATTATGTCTACCTTAATTCGGGACTGATAATCACTCTCAACGGTAATAAATTCTTTTCACGTAATGGTCTGGTGGATCTTCTAAATGAGAATATGAATAAGGAAGGTCTCTATCCCGTAATTCATCTTAAAGGGGATGACATAGAACTTGCTTTCACACACGGGCATCAGTACGGTGAAGATTACTACAGCTTTGTTAACGGGCAGAATACTACTCAGGGTGGTACACACCTTATTGCCTTCCGCGAAGCAATAGTGAAGACAATTCGCGACTTCTATAAAAAGGATTACGATCCGTCAGATATACGTTCTTCAATAATAGCAGCTGTAAGTATAAAAGTTGAAGAGCCTATCTTTGAATCACAGACAAAAACAAAGCTGGGTTCGAAGGATATGGGACCGTCAGGCCCTTCAGTACGTAATTTCATTGGTGAGTTTATTAAGAAACAGCTTAATGATTACCTGCATAAGAATCCGGAAACGGCAAAGATAATTCTGAAAAAGATACAGGATTCGGAAAAGGAAAGAAAGGCTATCTCATCAATACAGAAACTCGCCAGGGAAAGAGCAAAGAAAGTCAGCCTGCACAATAAAAAACTGAGGGACTGTCGTATACATTATAATACGAATGATGATAACAAACTCGACTCAACGATCTTTATCACGGAAGGCGACTCTGCAAGCGGATCAATAACAAAGTCGAGGAATGTGGAAACACAGGCAGTCTTTAGTCTAAGAGGTAAACCGCTGAACTCCTTCGGTCTTACAAAAAAAATAGTGTACGAAAACGAAGAGTTTAATCTGTTGCAGGCAGCCCTTAACATAGAAGACGGCATTGAAAACCTGAGGTATAACAATGTCATAATAGCCACTGATGCCGATGTTGATGGAATGCATATCCGGCTGTTGCTGCTTACTTTTTTCCTGCAGTTCTTTCCCGATCTGGTAAGAAAAGGACATGTTTATATTCTGCAAACCCCACTTTTCAGGGTTAGAAATAAAAAAGAGACAAGGTATTGTTATACCCCGGAAGAAAAAACAGCTGCTATACAGCAGCTGGGCCCGAATCCCGAGATAACAAGGTTCAAGGGACTGGGAGAGATATCGCCTGATGAGTTTAAATATTTTATAGGGAAAGATATGAGACTTGAACCTGTCAGGATGAAAAAGAATGATTCGGTAAACGGGTTTCTTGAATTTTTTATGGGCAAGAATACTCCTGAGAGACAGGATTTTATCATTGATAACCTGCGCATAGAGGAAGATAAGGTTGAAGAAGATAAAGAAGCATAGCTGTTGGTGCTGATGCACTGTTTATTATATGGAAGAAGAGAAAATAAATACAGACGGAAAGGATAAGGAAGAAGTAACACAATCAGGGCCTGCAGCTCTTCATTCTGTTACCGCACTTTCGGGTATGTACCAGGACTGGTTTCTGGATTATGCTTCCTATGTTATCCTTGAAAGAGCTGTCCCGCACCTGCACGACGGTCTTAAACCGGTGCAGCGGCGTATTCTCCATTCCATGAAACGTATGGATGACGGCCGCTATAACAAGGTGGCAAACATTATAGGCCATACAATGCAGTTCCACCCTCATGGTGATGCCTCTATTGGCGATGCTCTTGTGCAACTGGGTCAGAAGGATCTGCTGGTGGAGACACAGGGAAACTGGGGCAATATACTTACAGGAGACGGTGCAGCAGCACCCAGGTATATAGAAGCAAGACTTTCGAAGTTTGCCCTGGAGGTGGTCTTTAATCCGAAGACAACCGAATGGAAGCTCTCTTATGATGGTCGCAATAAGGAACCTGTAACCCTTCCGGTCAAGTTCCCTTTGTTACTGGCACTCGGTGGCGAGGGGATAGCAGTTGGTCTGGCTTCAAAGGTAATGCCTCATAACTTCAACGAACTCATAGATGCTTCAGTTAACTACCTGCAGGGAAAGGATTTCGAGTTGTATCCCGATTTTCCGACTGCAGGTATGGTGGATGTTTCAAGATACAACGACGGAGTACGCGGTGGTGTTATCAAGGTAAGAGCCAGGATTGAGAAAATCGATAAAAAAACTCTGGCAATCACGGAGATACCTTTCGGTAAGACAACATCAACACTTATCGATTCAATAATAAAAGCAAATGAGAAAGGTAAAATCAAGATACGGAAGATAGATGACAATACTTCAGCAGACGTAGAGATACTCATTCACCTGTTGCCCGGGGTATCGCCCGATAAAACAATAGATGCACTGTACGCCTTTACCGATTGTGAATATTCTGTCTCACCAAATAACTGTGTTATAATAAATGATAAGCCGGCATTCCTCGGGGTAAGCACTATACTCAGACATTCGGCCGACAAAACCGTGGAGTTACTCCGCCTTGAGCTTCAGATAAGGAAAGCGGAACTGGAAGAGGAATGGCATATGTCTTCACTTGAGAAGATATTTATTGAAAAAAGAATATACCGCGATATAGAGGAATGTGAGACATGGGAAGCAGTGATAAAGGCAATTGACAGGGGTCTTGATCCTTATAAGAAGCTATTAATGAGAGAGGTAACACGTGATGACATAATAAAGCTTACCGAGATCAGGATTAAAAGAATATCAAAATTTGATGTAAAAAGAGCCGATGAACATATCAAAGGACTGGAAGAAGAACTGGAAGAAGTTAAGAATCACCTTGCGAATATAATACCATATACAGTAAACTATTTCAGGCAGATAAAGAAAAAATACGGGAAAAACAGGGAAAGAAAGACCGAGATAAGAAGCTTCGATACTATTGAAGCAACAAAGGTGGTTGCAAATAATGCAAAATTATATGTTAATTATAAGGAAGGCTTTATAGGAACAGCTCTTAAGAAGGATGAATATGTATGCG
>DATFLA010000649.1:0-2392 GCA_035268305.1 Bacteroidales bacterium
AGATTTCATGTTACGGCCTGGGATACTTTATTTTTGCTCTCCCTGCAGCTGTTTATATAAAGAGGTACTCTTACAAATCGGGTGTTTTGCTTGGATTGGGTCTGTATGTTCTTGGATGCCTGATGTTTTATCCAGCTAAAATTACAGGCAATTATTTTCATTTCCTGGGTGCTTTATGGATACTATTCGGGGGGCTTTCCATACTCGAGACCTCTTCAAATCCTTATATAATTGCCATGGGATCAGAAAAGACCGCAACAAGACGCCTGAATCTTGCCCAGTCTTTCAATCCCCTGGGTTCTATAATGGGAGTTGTTATAAGCCAGATATTCATTCTGTCGGAACTCAATAAAGCATCAGCTGCTGAAAGAGCGGCAATGTCGGCAGCTGACCTGCACAGAATTCAGGGTGGTGAGTTGAATGCAGTAACAATGACCTATGTTACAATTGGTCTTTTATTACTCATTTTATGGGTTGTTATTTTTGTTTCTAAAATGCCAAAAGCCTCCGATGCTGGTTCCAAGGTGGATCTTGGACCAACACTATCGAGACTTATCAGGAATAAGAACTATGTAACAGGGGTTATAGCCCAGTTCTTTTATGTTGGTGCCCAGATTGGTGTGTGGTCATTTACAATACGATATGCGATGTCCTCACTTAACCTTGAACATATCCGGCTTCCGGCAGGAAAGACACCTGAGCAGATTGCCGCGGGATATTATGTTGCCTCGCTCATCCTGTTCGCTTCGTCGAGATTTATTTTTACTTTCCTTATGAAGTTTTTCCGACCCTCATCATTACTGATATTTTCTGCAGTAATGGCCATTATAAGCACATTGGTTGTAATATTTGGGAGTGGTATTACAGGAGTTATTGCACTTGTTATGATTTCAGGATTTATGTCCCTTATGTTTCCAACAATTTTTGGCCAGGCAGTTATAGGTCTGGGTGATGATACTAAAATAGGAGGATCCGGTTTGATTATGGCTATTCTTGGAGGTGCTGTGGTTACATTTCTCCAGGGCCGGGTTTCGGATATGACTGGAAACATTAATTACTCCTATATAATTCCGCTATTTTGTTTTATGATTATAACTTATTATGCCATGGCCAGCAGGAGAGTTGAGAACAGATTAAAGGAATAACCCGAAAGACGCTCTCTACAACTTCAGGATATTCAGTCCGCCACTTATCTCGAATATCATACCTGTTGAGAATTTCCAGTCACCCCTGGCAAGGGAAGCGACAGCCCTGCCGACATCTTCAGGCATCCCCCATCTTCCCTGGGGTACAAGACCTTCACTTATAAGCCTGTCGTATTTATCCTTTATGCGCGCAGTCATGTCAGTTTTTATCAGACCCGGACGTACGTCAAAGACAAGAATCCCCTCTCCCGACAACCGGTCGGCAAAAACCTGCGAAACCATGCTCAGCCCTGCCTTTGAAACACAGTATTCGGTACGGTTAGTACTCGATCTGCTTGAGGAAACCGAGGTAATAAAAATTATGACAGGCTTGTAATCACGGATGTTCTTTTTCATCCAGATCATTTCCCTGGCTATTTTCTGTGCAAAGAAGACAGGACCTTTAAGGTTAATATTCATTACCCTGTCGTAACTCTCTTCTGTCATATCGAGGATATCATCTCTCTGCAGCGGGGCAACACCCGCATTGTTCACTAGAATATCTATCCTTCCGTACCTGTCGAGGATATTCTGTACCACTTCATCATGACATCCGGCACAGGCTATATCGAGACCCACGGGGAAAAATTGTGCTCCCTCCTTTTCAACAAGGGGCCCGAGGCTCACCATGCCCTCACTGTCAACCGACCTGGCAATAGCAGCAATATCAAAGCCTTCGGCTGCAAGTGACTGTGCCACTGATCTGCCAATTCCCCGGCTGGCACCTGTAATTACCGCTACAGGCTTGTTATTCATAAATTTGCAGTATAATCAGACTAACAGTAAAATTTGCGATAAAGATAATAAATTGACTGACTCCGGCAAGTTTCGAGGGAAGAAAGTTACCTGTATATAACTCAGCCTCAGTTCCCGAAACGCGGGTTGACAACATTATTATATATAGAGCCGAAAGTAAATGTAATACTTATACCTCCCCACGTACTGAAATTTGTTGCCTGTTCCTTGAGTCGCAGTAACCGTTCGGCATCAGTAAGATCACCCTTTATAAGATTCAGCTGGTCGTTTATATATGCTATTCCCCCGTTTACAGACAGAGATAAACCCTTTATTATTCGAAGCCTGACATGAGCATTCATCTGTATCCTGTTTTTTGAAAAATCGTGAAGGTAATTGGATCCGGAGAGTGAAAGGTTAATCGATCCCCACCTCTCCTGTATCTGGTAAGCCATCTGCAGTTCCTGCTTAAA
>DATFLA010000650.1:0-2816 GCA_035268305.1 Bacteroidales bacterium
CGCGGGTTCCGCGTTACGTACAACTCGGTTATAAAGGGATGTTTTTTACTTGTTTTGTGCTGGTTGGGGTGCTTAGCAGCATGTTTATTAACTTTTGGTGGTGCTTCATTGACGGATCTCTAATGATCAACATCGGTGATAATATCACGCTTCTGTTATGCCCTTCTCCGCCATTATTGTCCTTATTGTTTTTTTTATTTTCTGTATATTAGTGTAATCAAGATTGCTATAATCCAACTTTTTCCCGGTGCCGTCTTTTAACTTAAACCTGATGCATATAACTGAAATAACTATCCGGTCTATATGATCCCGGAATAAAATGCTCTCTTTTGAAAATATACTCTTCTTAACTCTTATTTCTGAATTGTCTATCCATATATATGCCTCTCCAAATAAACCACTTATTGAAATCCCTAATCCATCAATGTAAAATATAATGCCGTCTAGAACCAAAAAAATGCAAATTAAAGACATCAAAACCGATAATCGCCCTTCTATGAGTAAGATCAGTATTATTATTGTCAGACCAAAAAACAGGTAGGTCAGGCCAAGAACACTTCGTATTTTGCTCTTTTCCGGAATTCTAATAAGATTAATAATCAATTCATCCATGTGACCGAACCTATTTTTATTAAATGGATTATTGCTGATCTCTTTCCTGACTAATGACCAACTTATACCACCTCAGAATTCACAATGAAGGTATTATGTAAACCTTCCTGTTAACACAATTTCTTAATATGTAATACTACTCAATATCAATATCCTCAATCGGACTTCTGACTGAAAATAAATTACGCCGGCTTACATGTGTGTATATTTCTGTCGTTCTGCTGCTCTTGTGACCTAAAAGCTCCTGTATGTATCTTATATCCAGGCCACTTTCATGAAGATGCGTGGCATAACTGTGCCTGAGACAATGAACTCCAACATCCTTCCGAATGCCGGCCCGCCTGAGCGATTGCTTGAAAACGGAATAGACACTTTCCACGGAGTACTGCCCGCCTCCCTGCCCTTCAAAAAGATAATTGACAGGACAATAACTCTTTGTATAAGCACTTATCTTTTCCCATATTTTCGGTGAAACCGGTACCATCCTGTCTTTTTTCCCCTTGCCTTCTCGTATATGAAGTATGCCTCGCTCCCTGTCAAGATCGGAGAGCCTTATATTTATCACTTCACCACGTCGTAAACCACATGAATATATCAGCCATAACATTAACTTGTGCTTGACATTCCTAGTCGAACTGAATATACTTGTTACTTCTTCCTTTGATAATACCTTCGGCAAAGCCCTGCTGCGCCTGGGTCTCTCTAATGAAGCCATACTGACCTTCCTGCTCCGAGTTATACTGTAGTATAATTTTATGGCCGAAATCATCACATTCTGATATGAAGCAGAATATCCGAGCTTTAAAATATGGTCCTCAATGAAATCAGATATGTCCCGATCATTTATGTCCTCCGGATTCCTGGTACTGTAATACCTGAAGAATATTTTTACCTGAGCCAGGTATGCATCAATAGTGCGTTTACTATACCTCTTCTCCTGCAATCCGACTCTCAGCCTTTCTATCCCCTCAAGGGCCTTTTTCCCTATTTCACGACTGTTTAGCTCAGCCATGTGCTCATCACGACGACCCTGAAGTAACTCAGGTACAGCAGATTTCTTAACAATGACATTTACTCCCCGCCCGGAAAAATAGTCAGATAAGGAATCTACTGTTAACTGCGACCAGGGAAGAAGCCATTCCTTGCTGTCCTTATTATAAAAGACCCTGCCGGTAAGTTTCATCTCATCAATCCATTCCTTGTCATAACGACCAGTGAATTTTATTATAAGCCTTCCATCACGCCTGTTTATTGTGAATTTAACAGGGTCGAATATTCCATAAGTAACCGATGTATGTGCTTTGCCAGGCTTACTACCT
Organism: Bacteroidales bacterium; assembly: GCA_035268305.1. Classification (GTDB taxonomy): domain Bacteria; phylum Bacteroidota; class Bacteroidia; order Bacteroidales; family VadinHA17; genus LD21. Next base: position 1,932 of record DATFLA010000650.1, read on the forward strand.
GCGGAAATATGCTCTTTCGGCAAGAGGGGAGAGGATGTAATATTTTCCACATTACCTGCCTCTTCGTTTTTTATTGGGATTGACTTTTCATCTTTTATAAACTCTTTCCTTGAAATGGATGATATATCTATATCTGCCTTTTCCCGAAATAACCTAAATATCTGCTTTAATGTAACTTCATTATAATCTGCATACCAGCAGTTATTTGTCCTGCTCCAGGCCGACCCGTCAACCATTCTGGCAATAGCTGTGAGTTCATTATCATAAGGGAAGATTATTGCACATCTCCATTTACCATTATGATATATCCGTTTAAGTGAAATCTTATTTTTCATTAGCAGCAAGAATTATTTTAGCACTTTATTGAGAATCTTAAAGTTACTAAATAATTTTCGCTTACTCTATTATTTTTCTGATGAAATAGTGGTTTGTTGTCAGTCAGGCAGTCTTGCCTGCTGTTATTCTTCCCCAAGGAGATTCTTTTTACTTTTTTACCCATTAACCTCTCCCTTCTTACAGCTCCGCCACGTCAGTCACATAGGAATAATAGCCAACTGACTGGCTATAAGAAAAGTAAATTATTTTCCCGGACTAACTATCAACCTTCACAAAGTCATGACAATTTAAGCAAAATCAAATTAAAATAAAAGCAAATTCAGATGATTTAGTTTAAGGAAGGTGTGACGGTGTAATGGTGTTACGGTACGACGGTGCAAAGGTATAAGGAAATGTGATCCTAATCTACGCCATAACTTCGACCGGAAAAGCATAACAGCAGAATTTTCATCCCTTCATTACTTTATCTTATTGCCGAGTTTTATACCCAGGTAAAGTGTTCGCGGAGAAACAGGACCGTAAATATAGCCCGGGTCGCGGTTTATACCC
>DATFLA010000651.1:0-3074 GCA_035268305.1 Bacteroidales bacterium
GAGATCATTCGGTGAGCGATTACCTTCTTGAGCAGAAATTTGATTATATATTCTTCACCGGTAGTCCGTCAGTCGGAAAGCATATTATGAGAAAAGCAGCCGAGAATCTTACTCCTGTTTCACTTGAACTGGGAGGGAAAAACCCGTGCGTAGTAGCTTCCGATGCAAGAATAGATTTTGCTGCAAGGCGTATTGCCTGGGGCAAATTCATTAACTGCGGCCAGACATGTGTTAGTCCCGATTACCTGCTGATAGACAGCAGTATAAAAGATAAATTCCTCGATAGTATTTTATCCGAGATAAAGAAGTTCTATGGTGAGAACCCTGAAAGTTCACATGATTTTGCAAGGATGATCAGTCCTCAGAATGTTAAGAGAATAGCGGATCTTCTGCAAAATGGCAAAATTATTACCGGTGGTGAATACAAACAATCGTTGAAATATGTGGCTCCTACTATTATCACAGATGTAAAACCTGAAGATCCTGTTATGCAGGAGGAAATTTTCGGACCTGTTCTACCCGTTATCACCTTCAGGGATTTTGAAGAGGTTTATAAGCTTATTGAGAAGAATCCGAAACCACTGGCCACTTACCTGTTTACTGGAAACAGAAGACTTGTAAAGGAGTTCCTTAAGAGAACCCAATCAGGTAACGCAAGTGTAAATGATACTGTTATGCAGATAGCCTCTCCTTATCTGCCTTATGGCGGAGTGGGAACAAGCGGGGTAGGAAGGTACCATGGGAAAATGTCATTTGAAACATTTTCCAATATGCGGTCTGTAATGGTTAAGTCCAACCTCCTGGATATCTGGCTTCGTTACCCTCCATATTCCAGGGTGAAAACAAGGATAGTCAGGTTCCTGATGAGATAATTAATCACAGACATAATAGCCGTTTTATTTGCAGGTCTTTAATAATGCTATCATGCCTGTGAAAATCCTCCGGCCTTTTTTGAATATTTTTCTATTTTTAACCGTCGGAGACTAATATGTGATTGACACAAAATAACAGCACTGGTTTTTATGTTTCATACAATAATTGCTTTTGCCTATACAATTCCCAATTTATATGTATTCATAAGAATATGGCAGTTGTTTATTGACAGGCAATACAGGTTACCCTATATTCTGGTATACTTGTTTATGGCTCTTATTTATCCTTTAAGCAACTATTTTGCAGGAGGAGGATTTCCTTTCAGTATGCTGTATGAAGCTGCCGGTTATATTCTGCCTTTTTATCTGTATCTCTTCCTGTCGGTTTTAGTGCTGGATTTTTTCCTGCTCTTTAACCGTATTTTCAGATTGGTTTCATTACACAGGCTGAAATCAAAGGTGTTTAAGAGATATGGACTTGCTGTTGTAGTTGTTGTTCCTGTATTTATTGTTATTGCTGGTGTTATTAATTTCAACACCATAAGGACCACGGAATATAAAATAGATATTCCTGCCCGGGAATCTGAAATATCAAAGCTTAAGATTGTTTTTACTGCCGATTTTCATCTGAATCAGGGTGTGGATACTTCATTTGTGAGAAGGTTTGTTAAACGGGTGGCTATGATCCGGCCTGACCTTGTTATTTATGGAGGTGATATCATTGAAGGGCACAATGGAGATGGTAGTATGGAGCCATTTGAAAGGATACTTTCAGTGATAAAACCTGAATTTGGAGTATATGCAGTTCTGGGAAATCACGAGCATTACGCAGGACAGGATAACGGAGATTTCTTCAGGAAAGCTGGAATGACTTTACTTCGCGATTCCTGTGTTGTCATTAACAATTCAATCAATCTTGTCGGAAGAAATGATAGTCATGTTAATTCAAGAAAGACAGCGGACCAGGTTTTGCGATCGGTTAATGATTCCCTCCCGGTGATCCTTATAGATCACAGACCTACCGAAATAGACCTGGTAAGTCACTTGCCGGTCGATATTCAGCTGTCCGGTCATACACATAATGGCCAGTTATTTCCCATTAACCTATTTACAAAGAGTATGTATCTTCTGAGCTGGGGACACAGGAAGATTGGAAATACTCACTTCTTTGTAACCAGCGGCATTCGTTTATGGGGACCACCGGTAAGAACTACAGGCAAATCGGAGATCATGGTAATAAATGTTAATTTTGTAAAAGGATGAAAATATTTTAATCCTGTTGATTAGGGTTACAATTAACAGCAGCCGGTTTTTAAGCGTTAGAACATATAAACATCTAAATATCTATAAAATGTCACAGGAAAAGATCATTGCAGGTTTTATAGGGGCAGGTGGTATTGCAAGAGCTCATGCATATTGCCTGGATTCCCTCCCTTATTACTATGAAAATATTCCCGGCATCGAACTCAGGATGGTATGTTCGGCCAGGGAGGAAAGCAGGCAGGTCTTCATGAAAAAATATGGTTTCATAAAGGCAGCCGTACTGGATGAATTCCTGGCTGATGAGAATATCGATACAGTTTTTATTCTGGGACCAAACAAGGTTCATTTTCCTCATCTCAGGGCAGTTCTGGGTATGAAGAATATAAAACGAATCTATCTTGAGAAACCTGTATGTTCGGGAAAAGATGAAGAAGAGGCAGTAAGGGAACTGGCAGAGAAACACGGAAATGTTAAAATACAGGTAGGATTTCAGTATCTTTTTTCACCTTCTGTCAGGGAAGCCCTGAGCTTATGGCAAACTGGCGTTCTTGGCAAGCCACTGCATTTCAATATACAGTATTTCCATGGTGATTATCTCAGGAAAGCATACCGCGAAAAAAGGCAAAACAGGTTAACACCTGCGCCCGATGGTGGTGCAATGGCTGACCTGGGTTCTCATGCTGTAAGTATGATGTTAGCTTTTTTAGGCGAACGGCTGATAATCACGGGAGCATTACAGGGCGGACGGTTCACGGATGTTGACAATAGATCCGACCTTTTTAGCAGCATCTCTCTTATTGATCCTTTATCCGGTACTGCAGGCACTCTTTCAGCAAGCCGTATTGCCTCAGGTACGGGTGATAGTCTTTCCTTTGAAATATACTGTGAGAAAGGTAGTATACGCTATAGTTCCGTCACACCCGATTATTTTGAATATTA
>DATFLA010000652.1:0-3151 GCA_035268305.1 Bacteroidales bacterium
CTCCCGAAGGTGCACGTGATTTTGTTGTCCCTTCAAGAATGCAGCCCGGAACCTTTTATGCCTTGCCGCAATCGCCACAGACACTTAAACAGCTGCTGATGGTTGCAGGCTTCGATAAATATTTCCAGATAGTTAAGTGCTTCCGCGATGAGGATCTCAGGGCCGACAGGCAGCCTGAGTTCTCACAGATTGACTGCGAGATGTCGTTTGTCGACAGGGAAGACGTACTTAATACTTTTGAAGGACTGGCAAAATATCTTTTCAGGCAGATCAAAGGCATTGAATTCAGTGAGCCTTTTACAAGGATGCCCTACAGGGAAGCAATGGAAAAGTATGGTTCAGATAAGCCCGACCTGAGGTTCGGCATGATTTTCAATGATATTACAGATACTGTAAAGGGGCATGACTTCCCTGTTTTTGATTCAGCTGAATACGTAGGTTGCATCTGTGTTGAGGACTGTGCTGCATATACAAGGAAACAGCTTGATGAACTGATTGAATTTGTAAAGAAACCACAGGTAGGTGCCAGGGGGCTCGTATACCTGAAATACAATGAGGACGGGTCATTAAAATCATCGGTGGATAAATTTTATTCACAGGAGGACCTTAAAAAGTGGGCCGATACTACCATGGCTAAACCAGGAGACCTGCTTCTAATCCTTGCAGGTGAGAAAAAGTCAACACTGACTGCCCTCTCTGTATTAAGGCTTGAGATGGGGAACCGCCTGGGATTAAGAAAGAAAGATGTCTTCTGTCCCTTATGGGTACTGGATTTTCCACTTGTGGAGTGGGACGATGAAGAAAAAAGGTATTTTGCCATGCACCATCCATTCACGTCACCTGTTCCTGAGGATCTTCCTTTTATGGAAACAGATCCGGGCAGGGTACGTGCCAATGCCTACGACCTTGTGATCAACGGCGTTGAGATCGGCGGCGGATCAATAAGAATACATGATGCAGGTGTCCAGAAACAGATGTTTAAAGTGCTGGGATTCAGTGATAAGGAAGCATATGAACAGTTCGGGTTTCTGCTTGATGCCTTTAAATATGGTGCACCTCCCCATGGCGGTGTGGCCTTTGGCTTCGACCGGTGGGTCGCTATGTTTGGCGGACAGGACTCTATCCGCGATTTTATAGCATTCCCCAAGAATAACTCCGGGCGTGATGTTATGCTTGAAACACCGTCACAGATATCTGGAAAACAACTTGAAGAGCTTCAGATTGTTGTCAGGTGGAAAAAGAAGGAATAATACCTGCTATTCAGATTTTATTTTTGTCTTAATTAGTATCACTCCTCCGTAGGCCCTTGATCCGTAAATGGCAGCTGCAGATCCTTTGAGTACCTCAATGGATTTTACTACTGTTGGTGATATGTTTTCGATGTTGTCTGTAGGAACACCATCAACAACTATCAGAGCAGGTACATCACCGAAAAGGTCCTTAGATCCCTGTATGACAACTGTATGCCCGTTAACCCTTACTCCGGTAACTTCCCTGGCAATCATATCATAAATAGACCTGTACGATGCATATTTTTTATTTGAACCGTCGATTGAATTAATCTGGGTGGTGACGTTCTTCTTCTTCACTGTCCCATAACCAACGCCTACACCTTCTTCACCGTTGTCCTGTCCGGCATTTGCCTGTTTGTCCTGTACTGAGGAAAAGGTAATATCAATTGTGTCTCTTCCATTTATTGCTACTTCCTTAATTCCGCTGCCAAAGGTGAATACCCCTATCTTCTGGGCTGTGGGCTTAACCTTGATTTTATATTCCCCTTTAGCATTAGTCATGGAGTTGGTCTTGGCACCATCAATCATAATTATTGCATTAGATATAGGAGTGTTGTTGGCATCTGTTACGGTACCTTCAATAAATACTTTCTTATTCTTTTTGCTCTTCTGAGCAGATACTGTTGTGACACAAAGTACTGACAGCAGCATAATAAACAAAATCCTGATTTTCATGGCAAAAAAATTTATTTATCAAATTAGTGCAAATACTAAATAACCTTATATCCCGGAGCTTTCCATCAATATCATTTTCTTCAAAACTCCCTTAAATGTATTGTTCACGACATATAAAAAGACAGCAAAAATCACGCCAATAAATATTTCCGCTTGCAATTTACAGCATGTCCACTGCAAGTTATATCCTAGCGATGAAATGAGCAAATGTAAAATGTTAAATTATGTTACCGATGAGTGTTGCAGATGTAGATCTTTCAATTATAACATTTACGTATTCTCCTTTTATATGACCTGCTGCAGGAAAAACAACAACTTTATTCTGAGAAGTTCTTCCGGCAAGATTGTCATCCGACCTTTTTGAAAATCCTTCAATGAGTACTTCATGAACTCTCCCGATATCATTTTTTTTCGACCGTGCCGATAACCTGTTTTGCAGGGCTATCATTTCATTGAGTCTGGAAGCTTTTATTTCTTCAGGAACATCATCCTTGTATTTTCTTGCAGCTTTGGTGCCTGGTCGTTCACTGTACCTGAACATATATGCAAAATCAAAACCAACCCATTCCATAAGCGATAAAGATTCTTTGTGATCTTCATCTGTCTCTGTACAGAACCCGGCTATCATATCTGTTGAAAGTGCACAGTCCGGTATAATCCTTTTAACTGCTTCCACACGGTCCATATACCACTCTCTTGTATAGTCGCGGTTCATAAGTTTAAGGATCCTGCTGCTTCCGCTCTGAGCAGGAAGGTGTATGTGTTTGCAGATGTTACTGTGTTCTGCCATTGTGTGAAGAAGTTCATCGGAGATATCCTTGGGATGGGATGTTGAGAACCTTACCCTCAGTCCCTTATCGATTGCTGCCACTTTGCTGAGTAGTCCGGGAAAACCAACCGGGTTGCCTGTTTCTTTCCATTTATATGAATCAACATTCTGCCCCAGCAGGGTGACTTCCCTGTAGCCCATGCTGTAAAGCTCGTTAACCTCTCTCAATACGGATTCAGGGTTACGGCTTCTTTCTGCTCCCCTTACATATGGTACCACGCAATATGCACACATATTGTTGCAGCCTCTCATAATGGATACAAAGGACGAAACACCGTTCTTATCCATCCTTACCGGTGATATGTCAGCATAGGTCTCTTCCCGCGAAAGCAGGACATTAACTGCCTTATGGCCC
>DATFLA010000653.1:0-2146 GCA_035268305.1 Bacteroidales bacterium
AAATCAGGTGTGGCCCCGCTTTCTGATTCAATCCCTGAAATAACTATCAGTACATTTCCGGGAACTGTATTATCAATGATCTCCCTCATAATGGTTTCATCCTTTATTACAGTGAACTTCCAGGGCTGATTGTTATGTGCACTTGGAGCTTTTATACCGCACTTCAGGATCAAATCAAGCTGCTGATCCGTCACCGGTTCTGATGAGTATGCTCTTTCTGAGAATGCTGAAAGGAGGGTGCTGGTTACGTTATTATCTGCGAACTGAGCATACAATTTTGTGGCTCCGAAAAAAATAATAACGAATAGTGTAAATCTGATTTTCATGGCTGATCTTTTTGAGTTTCCATTTTTAGATACTGATCAAGTGATAAATTTAGAATTTCCCTGGACTGCCTTATCACTTCAGATCTCCAGGCTTCAGAAGCAGGATAATACAACTCCCTGAAATCACCCAAGACCTTTCTTTTACATTTTTCATTCCTGAATCCATTGTTGAATCCCTGGTTCTCCAGTATCATCCTGTGAATAGATTGGAGGGATCCTATGGTGGTCTGGGAGTTTAATGTCCCGAACTCGAAAGGCATGCAAAGAGTAACAGCATCCGGATTTACCTGTTTAATGTAGGTGGTCAGATCCCCGACAGTAGTATAGAAATCATCACTGTCCCCCCAGTCAATATGTTTATCTGGGAAAAGAGACTCAGTTAAGTTCTTAATATCATCATTCTTTTCAGGATTTGGGAAAAGATGCAGCTTTGCATACTCTCCATAACCAGTATGGAGATCAATAGCGAATATCAGCATGTATGGATTGAATACCTCAGGAAAAACAGTTTGTAGGATCTGTGTCTGAGGCGTGAAGTCCTTACCGCCATAATAGATTCCTTCAGGGAATTCATATTGCCCCTGCAGGGCAGCCTGTCTTAATGTGGACATCGACTCCTTCAGAATATTCCAGATAGCAACCAGATAGAAGAACTGATTGCCTAAACTGTTCTTATTTACTTCTCCCTGGGGGCAAAGCAGCCCATAGAGGTCCCCGTAACCCGGATTAAGATTCTCAAAGATTGATTTATCCGTTCCGCAATTCCGGTTAAGGTCAACGTTAAATTCAGTGGCCTTCCTGAAATACTTAAAACCATAAGGGTTGAACGCATGGATCAAAAGGACTCCCATATCCTTTGCCATCTGATCATCCAGTAATTCATTGAGAAACATCTGTTGAATGGCACTGCCTGTATAACCTTCAATCCCATGAATACCCGAGATGAGAACCAGCAAACGACTTGTATCTTCCTGGGGAGGTATGTAACAAACATCCATTACCAGGCCGGTATCAACCTTACTTGGAATATGGTATTCCTTAGATGTAACATTATTGAAGTTGTTTTTAGCTTCTTCAACATCTTCAAGAAATGAATTCCTGGATTCTATATAAGTCTCATGGAAATAGGCCAGATCTTTCTCATTTACCCTGACATTATTTTTTTCGGGAGAGTAGGTCTGATAATATATATAGAAAAAAATAAATCCTCCCACTATGATTGTCATGATAGAGTAAAGAGTGATCTTCAAAATCTTTTTCATAGTTTCAAGTACAAGTTCTTTAATTTCTATAATTCTTACTTTACCCTTTGTTGCCAGTTGGCCATTTTATCACTTTATACAAATCTCATATATTTTTTAACTAAATCGACATTATTTTTATCAGTCAGCATCTCAAGAAGTAAAAATGCGTCATCTAATCCTGTTGACGGTCCTGTTGATGTAATAATATTTTGATCCACAACAACTCTCTGCATCACCTGGGTTTTTCTAAGCAGGTACATCTGTAAAACTTGCTTCAACAAGTTACAAACTCAAAATCCAAGAATCAAAAAATATTTGATTTCCAGAATATTCTTCTTTCAGTTTACCAATATTTCCCAATTCAGAAAGCTGTTCCAATACTGCATTGCAGGTATGGGATGTTCAGTATTTAATATATTTCTCTCGTAACCAATGCTTGAAGCCCCCATTGCACTGGTAATATCTCCTGAAAGGTAGATTGCATTACGTTTTAACTGAAAGTGCATAATAGAATCTGACTGGGCAATCAATAAGGATCCAGAGATGAGAATTGAAATAAGCACTACTCCTCTATGC
>DATFLA010000654.1:0-6694 GCA_035268305.1 Bacteroidales bacterium
AGTCGAATTTTTGAGACATTCATCATATTGTCTGTCTTTATTTTATCCACAACCGCCGGAAGACGGTCGAAGGTTATTTTTGTATTTCATCTCAGATTGACTATTTTTGACATCATTAAAACAATAGGGTATGGATGTATCTGGAAAATCATTTAAAGCTTTCCTTGAGAGAGAGGAAGCTCTTAAGAATCAATATAATACAAAGAATGCTCAAAAGCAGCATGCCAAAGGGAAACTGACTGCTCATGAGCGTATTAATCTCCTTTTTGATAAGAATACATTTGAAGAAATTGATGCCTTCGTTACCCCGGCTAGTCAGCCCGTGGAATTTGGCCGTATAGAAAGAACATACGGTGATGGTGTGATAGCAGGGCACGGAAAGATCAACGGACGCCTTGTATTTGCTTATGCACAGGACTTTACAGTAATGGGGGGCTCTCTTGGACTAGTACATTCCAAAAAGATCACAAAGATCCAGGAGATGGCCCTTAAGATGGGTGCCCCAATAATTGGTATGATGGATTCCGGAGGGGCCAGGATACAGGAAGGTGTGGCCAGTCTTAGCGGATATGCATCCATATTCCATAATATAATTCAGTCATCAGGTATAATTCCGCAGATATCAGTTATAATGGGACCTGCCGCAGGAGGTGCAGTTTATTCCCCTGCACTGACTGATTTTGTGTTTATGGTAAATCACACAAGCTACATGTTTGTTACGGGGCCCAATGTTGTTAAGGAAGTGCTGAACGAAGAGGTTACTTCAGATGAACTGGGTGGTGCTGAGATTCATGCAAGGAAGAGCGGTGTGGCACATATGATTTATGATGATGAAGAGAATACAATACTGGCACTGAAAAAATTTCTTGCCTACCTCCCATCAAATAATGTTGAAAATCCCCCGGTGGTCACAGATGATGTGACCTGTTCAGATATAAATGAAAAGTTACGGGATATAGTACCGGATGATCCCAACAAGGCATATGATGTAAAAGATGTTATTAACCTTGTGGCTGATAAAAACAGCTTCTTCGAGACATCAGAACTATTCGGCGCCAGCCTTGTTACAGGCTTTGCAAGGATGAAAGGCAAGACAGTGGGTATTGTTGCTAATCAACCCAAAGTGCTTGCCGGGGTTCTTGATATAGATTCGTCGACAAAGGGTGCAAGATTTATTAGGTTCTGCGATGCCTTTAATATTCCCATAATAACTTTCGAAGATGTACCGGGATTCCTGCCAGGCATGGACCAGGAACATTCCGGTATAATAAGGCACGGAGCTAAACTGCTCTTTGCCTATAGTGAAGCCAACGTTCCCAAGATAACTGTTATCCTGAGGAAAGCATACGGGGGAGCATTTATTGTAATGAACAGTAAATTCCTTGGCGGTGATTTCAGTTTTGCCTGGCCTACAGCAGAAATTGCAGTGATGGGTCCCGACGGAGCAGTTGCGATACTGTACCGAAACGAGCTGGCAGCATCTGATAATCCTCTGGAGCTTAAAAAGGAACTTGTGAAAAAATACCGCGATAAAATAGCCAATCCTTTTATAGCTGATGAAAGTGGGTATATCGACGAGGTTATCGACCCGGCAGTAACAAGGAAAAAACTTCTGTCGGCACTGAATGCCCTGAGTAATAAATGGGTGAAGGTTCCGTCGAGAAAGCATGGCAATATGCCGTTGTAGGTGGCAGGCAGCAGGCGGTAGAAAGAAGTAATTAATAAGATATACGATGAAGATAAAAAGAATGTTAATAGCAAACAGAGGTGAGATCGCTGTTCGTATCATGAAAACCGCTCATGAGATGAATATTGAGACAGTAGCAATCCAGACAGCAACAGAGCCGAATGCTATGTACCTGTCATCAGCCGATATTATCTTCGATAATACGGAAGATGTATCTGAAATACCTGTTTTCCTTGATATAGAAAAGCTAATTGCGATAGCACAGAAGAGTGGCGCCAATGCAGTTCACCCAGGATATGGTTTTCTTGCTGAAAACGCCTACTTTGCTCAAAAATGCATTGATAATAAAATAATTTTTATCGGTCCGTCACCTGACGCCATATATAAAATGGGTAACAAGACAATTGCACGTAAAATTGCACTTGCAAGCGGCATCCCGATGGCTATGGGAAGCGAAGGGAATATTTCAGACGAAGAGGAGGCAGTTAAGATAGCTGAGAAAATTGGCTACCCGGTTATTATAAAGGCAGCTTCAGGCGGTGGAGGCCGGGGTATGAGAATAGTCAGGAAATCTGAGGAGATGGAGAAAATGTTCATCATAGCAAGCAAAGAGGCAGAGAAAGCCTTCAATGATCCCTCCGTCTTTATTGAAAAATATATTGAAAACCCAAAACACATAGAATTCCAGATACTTGGCGACACCAAAGGCAATGTAATACATCTTGGTGAAAGAGAATGTTCAATCCAGAGAAAGCATCAAAAACTTCTGGAGGAAGCTCCATCTTCGGCACTTGATAAAGCACTAAGGGACAAGATGGGAAATACAGCCATAGAAATAGCCAAAGCAGTAAATTATCACTCCGCAGGTACAGTTGAATTTCTTCTTGATTCCGAGAAGAATTTTTACTTCATGGAGATGAACACAAGAATACAGGTTGAGCATCCTGTAACCGAGGCCATTACAAATATTGACCTCATAGAACAGCAGATCAGGATTGCCAACGGAGAAGAATTGCTGCTGAAACAAAAGGATATTAAGCTAAAAGGCTGGGCAATTGAATGCCGTATCAATGCTGAAGACGTACAATCCGGTTTCGCTCCTGATCCCGGTAAGATAATGATGATGAATATGCCTGCCGGCGCTAACATAAGAGTTGACACAGGTGTCCGGGAGGGCTCTGCCATCGTAGCCAGCTTTGACTCTATGATAGCCAAACTGATCGTTTCTGGAAAAGACAGGAAAGATGCAATTAAAAACTGTAAGCTGTCCCTCGATAAGGTATGGATAAAAGGCACAAAAACAACCCTGCCCTTCTTCCGTATGCTTATGCGGCATCAAAAATTCCAGGATGGAACATTTACAACAGCTTTTATTGAAAAGGACCTTGATAAATTCTATCTTAACAGCGAATATGAAGAAATGCTTGCTGCATGGCTAGCAACAAAACTGTTTATAGAAGAAAACCTTAGTGACGACAGTATCAATATCGATTTTGAACATGGCAAGGAAATGAGTCCATGGCTGTTAAATAAACGACTTAACCAATTTTAAACAATAACTGAATCATGACCAGCGACAAACTCCATATTAACAAGCTGTACGCACTGTCGTCAGAAAACAGGAAATTCAGTTTTTCACTGCCGCTTAAGCAAAGCATAAGGATTGGAAAAAGAGATTACGAGGTTACTCTGAAGTCAGATGAAAAATACGGAACATATATTCTGTGGAAAAACAGGAAATATCCTGTTGAGATAGTCCGATCGCGTCAGAATAAATATGAAATACTCTTTAACGACATAAGCTATACATTCACTGTAGAAACTCCTTTCTCACTCCAGAGGATGAAGGTCCTCAATTCAAAGAAGAGCAAATCGGACAAGGAATATATTAAAGCTCCCATGCCTGGCAAGATAATAGATGTACTTGTACGTGAAGGCATATGCGTATCAAGGGGAGAACCTCTTGTTATACTCGAAGCAATGAAAATGCAGAATGAGATCATGTCTCCTGTTAGCGGTACAGTTGTAAAAGTTGTTGCAAAACAGAACACAAATGTGATGAAAGATGATCTTCTTGTTGAGATAAAACCCTGATTTGCACACACATCCCTATTATTATCAGAAAAGGGTGAAATAAAGAGAAAGCTTCTTTTGAAAATTCATATCATTTCCTACATAAGACATCAAATAAACAGCTAAATGTCAATCCATTCGGTACAATTGTTGAATAATTGCGTACCAAACAACAAATTCTTCCGACATTTGTGGCAGGACTATTTGTATTATTTAATGAAGAAGTCGTTAATTACAGCCTGCATTTGATAAAAAAATGTCAATTGTTAACTGAAAACGACCATTCGTAAATTAAAATATACTTTTTTAAAAAATTATTGTTATGTTGGAAATGTTAAAACCTGACCGGGATTATACAATTCCGACATATATAAATAGAGAGAATTCTTTCTCTTCTGCGTTAACTGAAATAACCTGAATGCAAGGTAAAGACATGAGAGCCTTCATTGGAATATTATTGGTTCTTGCTTTTACAGGTCCGTTTACAAAGGCCAGTTCGTCAGTACCGGTCATCAACGGGCTCAGGTTCAGCCATTCATCGTCCTCAGATACAGCCGAAATAAACAATTATACTAGAAAAGCCCTTACTTATTTCGGGTCCCGTAAGAATATTAAAAAAGCTAAGAGTTACATCGATACTGCTGAAATGCTATGCAGGGAAAAGGATGTTGAAATGCCGGCTATGCTTCACCTGGCAAGAGCAGAGTATTTCATGTCGGTAAGCGATCTCAACAATGGTGTCCAGGAAGCCACTATTGCGATGAAGATTGCAAAAAGCAATGGCGACAGCGATATATATCTAAAGGGCCTTAATTTTATGGGACGATATAATCTCCGGATAAGGTTCTTTAAAGAGAGTATGGATTACTTCAATGAGGCCATTAATTATGCGGAAGAGCACAGGCTGAATGGTTACATACCCCTTAATTACCTGGGGTTATCAGAGGTCTACCGTCTGATGCGCGATACGACGAGCCACAGGAAAGCACTCTTTAAAATGGTGAAGAATGCCGAATCTGAAAATGATTCATTGCTGATGGCCAATGGGATGTACCGTCTGGGTTCTTCCCTGATCCTGCAGGAACGCGATTTTAAAAAAGCAGACTCAATCCTGAAAGTATGCCTTAAGATATCTGAGATAAGAAAGGATACATCCCTGATAGCATCTTCCCTTGCCAATATGGGATATAATTATTATCTGGAAAGGGATTTTAAACCTTCGATAGAATATTACAATAAATCACTGGTTTACAGCATACCGGGGAAAATTTATACCGCTTCCGCCAATTCACTTGGTAATCTTGGTACCATTTACAGGGACCTGGGTGATTTTGATAAATCGATAAATTATTACCGTAAATCAATCCAGCAGGCAAAAATAGTGGATGACGTTTACGATCTCTACTGGGTATATATGGATATGAGCAATATGTACCTTGCCAGAAAGGATACTGGGAATGCCTACAAAACATATGTACTTTACAAAAGATATAATGATGCATATATCGAAAATGACAATGTAAGCAGTCTTAGTGAAGCAAAATTGAAATATGAAGCTGAGACACACCAGAGAGAACTTGAGTTATTGTCGGTGAAACTGAGTAAACAGAAGCTTCTTATCTACGGTTATACCGGTTTGTTCCTTCTCATCCTGGCTATAGGTTTCCTTATACTGAGCAGGGCCAGGATAAATGCCAAACAGCGCATCAGTGAAATGAATCATAAGATATCCGAAATAACGCAGGCCAATTTGCGGCAACAAATGAATCCTCATTTCATTTTCAATACGCTTAATTCGATACAATATTATATGTATCAGCACGATAAACTGGCCACTAACAACTATCTGACCAAGTTCGCGAGCCTGATGCGAAAGGTACTTGAGAATTCTCAGCACACCTCGGTTCCTCTTCGTGATGAGCTTGATGCTCTAAACCTCTATCTCGAACTGGAAAAGATCAGGTTCAAGGACAAATTCGATTATCAGATCAATGTCGATGACGAGCTTGATACAATTCTTTACAAGGTACCTACTATGCTGATACAACCGTATGTTGAGAACAGTATATCACATGGACTGATGCCGAGGGATGAAAAAGGTCTTGTCAAAATTGATATTAAGCTCGAAAAAGACTATATTTCATGCATAATTGAAGATAATGGTATTGGCAGGGAAGCTGCCAGGGAAAAGAAAAACAAGAGTGAAAAGATCCATAATTCTCTCGGAACTCAGATAACCAATTCCAGGCTCGATCTTGTCAATACTCTTTACGGGACCAGTCTGAAAACGATCTATACCGACCTTAAGGATGAACAGGATGAACCCACAGGTACCAGAGTTGAGATACACATTCCGATAATGTCATGAAACTCAGATAGAAGCCCTGCACAAACACCTTTGAATAACAGCCTGTATACTTGTGGGTTCCATACGACAACCAAAAATAAAATATATCCAATGAAACATAAACTGATCACCGTAATAATTGATGATGAGCCTGATGCAGTGGATTTTATTTCATCTATTATTTCAGAATATTGTCCGGGACTTGATGTCAGGGGAAAGGCTCATAATGTAAGGGATGGAATAAAACTTATAAAGGAGATCAAGCCTGAACTTATTTTTCTGGATGTAGAAATGCCCAACGGTACCGGATTTGACCTGCTAACACATTTCCCGGAGAAAGATTTTGATGTTGTCTTCATAACCGCATTCAATCATTATGCTATTAAAGCAATAAAATACAGTGCTGTTGACTACATTCTGAAACCAATAAACATAAATGAATTCATCGAGGCAGTTAACAGGGTAATACACAAACGTACAACAAACACAATAGCAGGGAAAGAGAATTTTGAGGCACTCCTCGAAAATATCCGTACATCACATCCCACAAGGCTTGTGATACCTACGTCAGACGGAAGGGAATATCT
>DATFLA010000655.1:0-5225 GCA_035268305.1 Bacteroidales bacterium
GTAGTCAACCTGTCAGGCGGGCAGAGACAAAGACTGGCTATAGGAATAGCCCTTATAAACAAACCCGGTATACTTCTGCTTGATGAACCGACTACAGGACTCGATCCGAATGCCAGGAGAGAGATATGGGAAATACTCAGGAACCTGAGGGAAAAATCCGACACCTCAATGATACTTACAACACATTATATGGAAGAGGCCGAGACTCTGTGCGATTATATAATTATTATGGATAATGGCACAATTTTAAAGGAAGGCACACTACACCAACTTCTTGAGGATGAATCAGAGGAAAAAGTGGTTGAGTTTACAGCGGACCGGAGTCTCGCGAAGATCATTGCTGAAGATTCAGGTTTCCCTTTTAATATCAGGAAAGGGGACTCGGAAGAGAAGGGTCTTATTACTCTTGGCAATTTTGAAACAGATCTCCCTCGTTTCATGGAAGCTATGAAGATTGAAAACATAGGTTTAAAACATATGGAATGCAGGAGAAGGACTCTTGATGATCTGTTTATAACACTCACAGGAAGAAAGATACATGAGTAGAATTTTTCATTTCAGACAGCTATGGAGGCTTACTATGGCCCTGTTCCGTGAGATAATAAGGGAACCAGGCGTGCTTTTCTGGGGTATCCTGTTTCCCATACTTATGTCGCTGGGCCTTGGACTGGCTTTTACTAAAAAATCAAATGTAATACGTAAAGTAGCAGTAATAAAGAGCAACGAAAACACTAATGGTATCACAGGTAATCCCGACTTTGAATCCTTCATTAATAATATGTGTGAAAAAAATACACAGGATAAAACAGACAACTGGAAGTGGAAGTATTCAATAAAGGACAATAAGCTTGGTAATTCAGTCTTCCTCTTTTACAGCATGAGAAACAATGAGGCTATTAAAATGCTGAAAAGGGGAACCATTAATGTAATACTCACAGGAACAAGAGATTCTGTTGAATACCTTTTTGATCCTATGAATTCCGATGCTGAACTTACCTACCTGAAGCTGATGCCTGTGATAGGAAAGAAAGGCGATACTGAAGTCAGTAATAATACAGAGATAAGGCCTCTTACAGTAAGGGGTACACGGTATATTGATTTCCTTGTTCCCGGACTTATAACAATGGGTGTAATGATGTCGTGTATGTGGGGTATCAGTTACGGAATAATTGAAAAACGTTCAAAAAAACTCCTCAGACGACTTGTTGCCACGCCAATGAAAAAATCACATTTCCTGATTGCTCTCATTGCTGTAAGAGTCTTAATGAATATAATAGAATCACTCGTACTTCTTGTATTTGCCATTATTGTTTTCGGTGTCAGGATACAGGGAGACATCTCAGCCCTGGTACTTATTTACCTGGCAGGTAATGTGGCTTTTGCCGGTATTGCTGTCTTTGTGTCGTCAAATACTTCCAATACCGAAGTAGGCAATGGCCTGATCAATTTTGTCGTTTTCCCTATGATGGTCCTGTCGGGTATTTTCTTCAGCTACCAGAATTTTCCCGAATGGAGTATTGGTGTAATCAAATACCTTCCCCTTACAATGCTCACCGATGGTGTAAGAAGTATCTTCAATGAGGGAGCGGGATATCAAGAAGTGGCACTGCCTGTTCTTATTCTCCTGACAACAGGAACCGTTTTCTTCTCTGCCGGACTGAAGATCTTTAAATGGCATTAATT
The DNA here is from genome assembly GCA_035268305.1 of Bacteroidales bacterium. GTDB lineage: Bacteria > Bacteroidota > Bacteroidia > Bacteroidales > VadinHA17 > LD21. Next base: position 1,684 of record DATFLA010000655.1, read on the forward strand.
CATTCTTCTGCCGGTGTTTATATTTTTTTGAACTAATATGCAACATATTATTTTCAAAGCTGTCTTTAGTACAGTTGAATGAAAAAACCAATCTGAAAATAATATGAAAAATTTGAGATTTATTGCCGTAACCGTTGCCATTTTTGCCTTTACAGCCTGCACATCAGGCCAGTTCCGGAAGACAGTATATGGGAACCATGATGTAGTCACTAAAGATAGAAATTTAGGGTCTTTCACAGCAGTAAAAGCCAGTTCCGGTGTAGATGTTTATATCACACAGGGTGATGCCGGACCCGTTGCTGTTGAGGCAGATGAAAATCTTCAGGAATACATCAGGACAGAAGTACGAAACGGGGAACTTAATGTTTATACCGATGCCAATATAAGAAGAGCCGAGAGAATGAGGGTATATGTAACAATGCCTGAGATAAGATCACTGCGGTCTACAAGTGCCGGTAACATAATCGGACAATCGGCGGTAAAGAGCGATAAGCTTGATTTATCTGCCAGCAGTGCAGGAGACCTGAAACTTGAAGTCTATACAAGCGATCTGAGAGTCAATATCAGCAGTTCGGGAGACATGACTCTTTCGGGAGAGGCAGATAAGCTCGATGCCGATCTGAGCAGTGCAGGCGATCTGAATGCCTACGATCTTGAGGTAAGAGAAGCCTATGTTTCTGTATCAAGTGCCGGAGATGCTGATGTCAATGTCACTGAAAAAATAACTGCAAGGGCATCCAGTGCAGGTGATATCAATTACAGGGGGAATCCGAAATATGTTGATTTTCATTCATCAAGTGCCGGAGGAATACACAAGAGATAATATACAATCAATATATATTTCCTTTATTATTAGAAGCCGTCGTTACAAATACGATGGCTTTTTTAATTAACTTAGCAGCACAATTTTAAAAACGCAGAAAATTATTTTACGACTATAAATTATTTTATACAATGAAAGAAAATCTGAGTGTCAGTTTCCGACACACTGCCAAATTTTTGGCAACCGACGACATCAAAGCCTTAGCACAACAATCATTAAAACATATCGACAGCCTTAATGCCGGCACAGGGCCCGGTAATGATTTTCTCGGGTGGCTTACTCTACCGGACGATATCATGGAGCAGCTTGAGAGGATACAGGAGACTGCTGCTCACCTGCAGTCTGTTTCCAATACTACTGTTGTTATAGGTATCGGGGGTTCCTACCTGGGAGCAAGAGCTGTAATAGAGGGACTGACAAACGCTTTCTCCGCATACAGGAAAGATAAATTTCACGATGTGATCTTTGCCGGGCAGAACCTTTGCGAGGACTATATGGATGACCTACTTGAGCTCCTTAACGAGCGTAATTATTCAATTATAGTGATATCAAAGTCGGGTGTTACAACCGAACCTGCCATCGCTTTCCGTATCATAAGAGATCACCTTGAAAAGAAGGTGGGCACGGAAGAAGCAGCTAAAAGAATTGTAGCCATCACCGACGCAAAAAAAGGAGCCCTCCGGCCACTTGCCGAGAAACATGGTTACAAAACATTCGTTATACCCGATGATATAGGCGGCCGATACTCGGTACTTACACCGGTTGGCCTTCTTCCTATTGCTGTCAGCGGGATTGACATAAGGGAACTTGTTAAAGGAGCCAAATCGATGATCGCACTGACAAGGGACAACCACAATCCGGAATCCAATCCTGCATTACTCTATGCCTCAGCCAGGAACCTGTTGCTTCGCGGAGGCAGACCGATTGAGACTCAGGTAAACTTCACACCAAGGCTGCATTATTTCGCCGAATGGTGGAAACAGCTTTTCGGAGAGAGTGAAGGAAAAGAAGGAAAAGGGATATTCCCGGCATCCGTCGACCTTACAACGGACCTGCATTCGATGGGACAATATATACAGGAAGGACAGAGGATATTGTTCGAAACATTTATTTCCGTTGGCAAACCTGATAATACAATCACTATCACACGGGAAAATGATGACTCCGACCAGCTTAATTACCTCGCCGGGCAAAGACTTTCAGACGTTAACCATAACGCCGAGGCAGGAACAATGCTGGCTCATTATGACGGAGATGTTCCTATAATTACTGTAAACATCCCGAAGCTTGATGCTTATTACATAGGGCAGCTCATTTATTTCTATGAGATGGCATGTGCTATAAGCGGATATATACTCGGGGTAAATCCTTTCAACCAGCCAGGTGTGGAAGCATATAAGCGTAATATGTTTGCTCTGCTTAATAAACCGGGATTTGAAAAGGATGGCCAAAAACTGCGTGAACGACTTAAATAGAAATCATATTCAATCAATTACTTTAAAACCCGGCATGAAACCCTCGCCCTGCTGATGCAGGACAGAGCTGATTGAAAATGAATCTCATGAAGGTTCCATGTTGCCATAAAATTAACCTATTTGCCTATGAAAAACCTGAAATTTTCAATTTACATGGCAGCTGTACTGGCGGCTATTTTAACACTTGGCAGCTGTAAAAAATGGAGCGAAACAGGTTCCGGATCTATCAGGATAATAACTAATAAAGGAGGGCAGACGATTGGTTATGACACCACCTCCGGAGTTAAAATACTGACTGTTAACGGATTCGCTTTTAAAGACCTTAATAAAAACGGAAAGCTTGATCCGTATGAAGACTGGAGAAACACTGCTGATGAGAGGGCCAAAGATCTTGCCTCAAAAATGACTATTGAAGAGATCGCCGGTCTTATGCTTTACAGCGCTCACCAGTCGATACCGGCTACAAATACAAGGCTTGGTGCCGGCACCTATAACGGGAAACCTTTCAAAGAGAGTGGCGCAAAGGCATCGGATCTCAGTGACCAGCAGAAAAAATTCCTGACCAACGATAATCTACGTCATGTGCTCATAACCACTGTCCAAAGTCCGGAAATAGCAGCTGAATGGAATAATAATGTCCAGGCTCTTTGTGAAGGAATAGGATTCGGAATCCCTTCGAACAATAGTTCGGATCCCAGGCACAGGGCAGTATCAAATGCGGAATATAATGTAGGCTCAGCCGGACAGATTTCGATGTGGCCCGGTTCACTCGGATTCGCAGCTACTTTCGATCCCTCTGTTGTTGAGGAATTCGGAAAAACAGCCGCAAAGGAATACAGGGCCCTGGGTATCACCACAGCCCTCTCTCCCCAGATCGATCTTGCTACAGAACCTCGCTGGGCCAGGGTAAACGGTACTTTTGGAGAATGCCCCCAGCTTTCTGCCGACATGGCAAGGGCTTATGCCGATGGGTTCCAGACTTCAACTGACTCAATGGAGATAGCCGACGGATGGGGTTATACGAGTGTCAATACCATGATCAAACACTGGCCGAGTGGAGGGCCTGAAGAAGGCGGACGCGATGCTCATTTTGCTTTCGGAAAATATGCAGTATATCCCGGGAATAACCTGGCTCAGCAAATAATACCTTTTACAGAAGGCGCTATGAAGCTTAACGGGAAAACAAAAATGGCATCGGCAGTAATGCCTTATTATACAATCTCATGGGACATAGATACTGTTTA